>CAMUPJ010000080.1 GCA_947090725.1 uncultured Clostridia bacterium | reverse complement strand
CGAGTCGATCCGCAACAAAGTGGACCTTATTATCGCCAAGCACCGTAACGGCGAGACCGGCAAAGTGGAACTTCGTTGGGACGGACCTACCGTGCGTTTTGTGGACGTGGACCGTTCGGCGGCAACGGCGGCGGCAGAGCGCAATATTCCCCCCGAGCGCCCCAACAGCTTTGTGGGGCCCGACGATGCGGCGCCGTTTGTGATGCACGAAAAATCGGCGGAAGAGATTCTTTCCGCTTCGGACGGCGTAGACCCCGACGATATTTTCTGAAAACCGATATTCGGAAAGAAAGGAAAAGCGGCATGCCCGCTTTTTATATGCCGCAAATGCCGCTTTCCGCCGAATGTATTTCGCGAAGGTATAAAAACTCGAAAGAGGGAGAAAATCTCCGTACATATTGCATGTGCGGAGTTTTTTATGCGTAGAGTGGTCGCCGTATTGGGCGTATTATTGATTCTGGCGGGCGTTAAACTGTACGAGGTGCGTCTTTCCGATTGCGGATTTGCGGGGGAGGAGAGCGTGTATGCCGATTCGTTGCGATACGATTTTTTCGGAGACGAAGTCTCTGCGTGGGAAGCCATAGAAAATCTGGACGGAAAAGTGCTGTGGAGTGAGCAATTGGATTGCGACGTAACCGTATTGTATGCGTATAGTCCGCGTATATACGATAGCGTTACATTACAATCCCGTCGCGTCAATCTGATGGTTGCCGTCTCAAACGGGCAGGTGCATATCGGCAGTCCGCTTTTGGAAGGAAGTTATTGAAAATAAAAAATTTTTTTCCGTTGGTAGGTATAAAAGAAATTTTTCGGGCGATAATTTCGGTACAAATCAAAAATAAAAGACTTTTTCGGAGGTACAAGTACAAACATGAGAACGTATAAGAGAAGCCGTCCTACGGCAGAGAAGCAGAGCAAAAAGGGTATGACGCGCAAAGGCGTATACGCGCTCGCACTCAGCGCATCGGTAGTGCTCATTGCCGTGGCGCTCACGCTGTCGCTCACTTTCGGCTTGCGCAAATCGCCGGTCGACAATAACACGCACGTAGATGCGCCGCCCGTCACAACGCCCCCTGCGATTGTTTTCTGCGCGCCCCTTTCGGAGTGCAATGTGGTGAAAGCCGCCGCACTCAACCGATTGGTGTACAACGACACGCTCAAACAGTGGCGCACCCACAACGGTGTGGATTTCCAGGCGGCCGCGGGTAGCGAAGTATTGGCCGTAGCCGACGGAACCGTGACCGGCGTGGAGAGTACGATCTTGGAAGGCGTGGTGATTACCGTTTCGCATGCCGAGGGATACGTGACGGTCTATAAGGGATTGGATTCCGCTAGCGTGGAAAGCGGCGATACCGTAACGGGCGGTGCCGTGATCGGGAAGGTAGGCACAATGATGTGCGAACAAAATACCGGTGCGCATTTGCATCTCGAAATGAAGAAAGACGGACAATATGTTTCCGCGACCGATTATATCGACGTGGAAAGCAATAAGTAAAACGATTATCGGGATACCGAAAAAGCCGACATCTTACCGTGTCGGCTTTTGCTTTTTTACAGTCGGTCGGACTATCTTTTTTGCTATGCGGTGTGTTGCTTGTTATAGGCGCCGATCAGCGCTTTCAGCGACGCCGTCATGATGTCGGTGTCGATTCCCGCGCCGAAGCTTTGTGTGCTTCCGTCGGTAAGGCATACGTATGCGCAGGCGCGCGATTCTGCGCCGCTTTCCAGTGCGTGTTCGGCATAGTCGGTGATTTCCAAGCGGGTGGCAAAGGCGGTCGCCAGTGCGTTTACGGCGGCGGCAAGCTGGCCGTTTCCCGACCCCGTAAGGGAGCGTGTTGCGCCGTTATGCGCGATCTGCATACAGACACGTACCGTTTCTCCTTCTTTGGAAAAGGTATAATCGCGTAATGAGAGCGGGGCGGAGAGATTGACGAATTCGGACACAAACGTGTCGTGTACTTCGTTTGGATCCAGTTCGCGGTGCAGGCAGTCGGAAGCGTGCTTTACGGCGTATCCCACCGCTTCCCGCATTTTGGCGGGTAGGGTGAATCCGTACTTGTGTTCCAGGATATATCCGATACCGCCTTTGCCGCTTTGCGAATTGATACGAATCACGTCGCCGTCGTAGTTGCGCCCTACGTCGTGCGGGTCAATGGGGAGATACGGCACCGACCAGTAACCGCCGTGAGTTTTGCGATGCGCAAGTCCCTTCGCGATAGCGTCTTGGTGCGAGCCGGAAAAGGCGGTAAAGACCAACGCGCCTACATACGGCGTGCGGGGCGGAACCGTCATGCCGCTCAGCCTTTCGTACGCTTCGACAAGACGGGGAAGCATGGAAAAGTCCAGCTTGGGGTCTATGCCGTGCATTGCCATATTCATACCGAGCGTTACGATATCCAAGTTGCCTGTGCGCTCTCCGTTGCCGAAGAGAGTGCCTTCTATGCGTTGTCCGCCGGCCAGCAAACCCAGTTCCGCGTCGGCTACGGCCGTGCCGCGATCGTTGTGCGGATGTAGCGAAAGAATCACATTATCGCGGAAGGCGAGATGGCGGGAAACGTATTCCACTTGGCTTGCGTACACGTGCGGCAGACTCATCTCCACCGTAGCGGGAAGATTGATAATTACTTTGCGCGTAGGGGTGGGGCGCAGAATATCCAGGACCGCATTGCACACCTCCAGCGCATACTCCGGCTCGGTGCCGGTGAAGCTTTCGGGAGAGTATTCGTACAAAAAGCAGCCTTTCGTTTTGTCGGTACACTCTTTCAAAAGCGTCGCGCCGTCCTCCGCTATGCGGCGGATTTCCGCTTTGCTCTTGCGAAAAACCTGTTCGCGCTGGGCAACGCTGGTGGAATTATACAGATGCACAATGGCGCGTTTGGCGCCGCGGATGGCGGCAAAGGTCTTGTCGATGATATGTTCGCGCGCTTGTGTCAGCACCTGAATGGTTACGTCGTCGGGAATGCGTCCCTCGTCGATCAGCTTGCGGCAAAAAGCAAACTCCGTTTCGCTGGCGGCGGGAAATCCGATTTCGATTTCTTTGAAACCGACTTCCGTGAGCAAGCGGAAAAATTCGACTTTTTCGTCGAGTTGCATGGGATTGACAAGCGCCTGATTGCCGTCGCGCAGGTCCACACTGCACCATACGGGCGCTTTTGCGATATATTCGCGCTTTGTCCATTCGAGAGAAGTTTCGGGCGGCATAAAGTAGCCGCGGCGGTATTTCGATACGTCCATAGTATTATCAGTTGTATCATGTCCGCAGATAATTGTCAAGTCAAACGGTTCTGCGCAAAAGAAATGTACGGACTGTGTAATTTGCTTGCGAATTTACGTGTTTCGTTGTATAATGGCTGTATATCAATTTCGTTTTCTGACAAGAACCGACAAAAACAGGAGAGTATCAATGGAAAAACAAACCGTAGTGGTTCTCGACTTCGGCGGACAGTACAACCAGCTTATTGCGCGCAGAGTGCGCGAGCACAACGTATATTGCGAGGTCAAATCGTATAAAACCCCTATAGACGAGATCCGTGCCATGAAGCCGAAGGGAATCATCTTTACGGGCGGCCCCAAGTCGGTGTATTTGGCCGATTCTCCCCGCATGGGCAAAGAGATTTTCGAGTTGGGCGTGCCCATTCTCGGGATTTGCTACGGCGCGCAGTTCTTAGTATACGGTTTGGGGGGTGAAATCGGCGCGGCGAGTGCGGAAGCTGCGGCGGAGTTCGGCAGAACGGATTGCAATTTCGACACGAAGTCACTTCTGTTTAAGGGACTCGGGAAAAAGTCGGTGGTGTGGATGAGCCACAACGATTACATAAAGACGTTGCCCGACGGATTCCGTTCCGTTGCGCACAGCGATAAGTGTCCGTACGGCGCGATCGAAAACCCCGAGAAAAAGTTCTACGGCACACAGTTTCATCCCGAGGTCAATCACACCGAGCAAGGCTTCGATATGCTCGGCAATTTCCTCTTCGGCGTATGCGGTTGCGTAAAGGATTGGACGATGGAAAGCTACGCGGAGACGGCCACGCGGGAACTTCGCGCCAAGATAGGCGACGGCAAAGCGCTTTTGGCGCTCTCCGGCGGCGTGGACAGCTCGGTGGCGTGCAAACTTCTGGCCAACGCCATCGGAAGCCAGCTTACCTGCATTTTCGTGGATCACGGGCTTATGCGCAAGAACGAAGGCGATGAGGTGGAAGCGGCGTTTGCCGACAGCGGTGTTCACTTCGTGCGCGTCAATGCGGGCGAGAGATTTCTCGGAAAACTCAAGGGTGTGACCGATCCCGAGCGCAAGCGCAAAATTATCGGCGAAGAATTTATAAGGGTATTCGAGGAAGAAGCTAAAAAGATCGGAAAAGTGGACTATCTTGTGCAAGGCACTATTTATCCCGACGTAATCGAAAGCGGTCTGGGCGATGCCGCCGTGATCAAATCGCATCACAACGTGGGCGGCTTACCCGACTACGTGGATTTTAAGGAAATCGTCGAGCCGTTGCGGTTATTGTTCAAAGACGAGGTGCGCGCACTCGGTACGGCGCTCGGGCTGGACGACAAACTCGTGTGGCGTCAGCCGTTCCCCGGTCCGGGCCTTGCCATTCGTATCATAGGGGAGATTACGCCCGAGAAGGTGCGGATACTGCAAGACGCCGATGCGATCTTCCGCGAAGAAATCGCCGCGGCGAAATTGGATCGCGACATCAACCAATACTTTGCGGTGCTGACCAATATGCGCAGCGTGGGCGTCATGGGCGACGGCAGAACGTATGATTACACGTTGGCGCTTCGCGGCGTGTCGACGACGGATTTTATGACGGCGGATTTCTCGCGTATCCCGTACGACGTGCTGGAAAAAGTTTCCACCCGCATTGTCAACGAAGTAGGGCATATCAACCGCATCGTTTACGATATCACGTCCAAACCCCCCGCAACCATCGAGTGGGAATAAAATAAAAAAAATGGAGCTTTCTGAACGGCGGTCGTATTTTTCCGGATAGAAAAAATCGACCTCCGGAAAAGAGGTCGACGCAGTCGGGGTGAAAGATTTTACCCTTTGTACCGTTTGGGTACGATGACTTTGGTAGTATCGCCGTCGAAGTCGTAGCGGTCGAATTCCAGCGTGTCGCTTTCGTCTTCTGTCACCGATTCGTCGTCGAAAAGGCGCAGGAAGTTTTCCACTTTGTCAATATCGTAGTCGGTGTGTTTGGTTTTGTAGTGCATGGGAATGACGACGTCGGGCATGATACGATCCACATATTCTTTCGCTTGTTCGGCGTCTATCGTGTAATTGCCGCCCACGGGAATAAGCAGGACGTTTACGGGAATGAGTTGCTCGATAAGTTCGGGCGTGCACTCTTCGCCGATGTCGCCCATATGGCAAACCGTCACACCGTCCAGGCGGAAGTAATAAATGAGATTCTTGCCGCGCAAATTACCGTCTTCGCCGTCGTGATTGGTCAGTATGCTGTGAATGGCAATGCCGTTCACGTCGTAGGTACCGGGTTCGTTAATAATGATGGGAGAGCCTTTTACGCCGCGGAAAAAATTATGGTCGGCATGACCGTGACTGCTGGTGATGGCATCGCAAGGCAGATACGCCATTCCGTAACCGACGGCCGAAGGGTCGAAAGGGTCGGTGATGATGCTTGCGCCGGTGCTCTCCGTGAGTCGGAAAGCGGAATGTCCCAGCCACTGTATTTTCATTATGTCCTCCGTTTGGGGTTGAAATTCTCGATTGTTGTCAAAAGACGGCTTTTACGATGACGGTAACAGGCTGTCCGCCCAAGGTGTAGCGCGCCATAAAGTTCACACGGTCGGCATGCAGTGCAAGTTGCAGTTTTTCGGTGCGAACTTCGGCGCACAATTGCCCCAAACACAGGGAATGGACGTGGCCTTCGCGCAAAAGCAGCGTATATTCATCTTTTCCGCGTCGTTGTATGTGTGCGTCGTCTTGTGTCAGTTCCAACCGCATGGCGTGATCGTCCGCTTCATATTCTATGTACGCACCCGAAGAGAAAATTTCGACGAAGCCTTGGTGATACGACTCCGTCCGCTCGTTCGAAAGCGTTACAAAGCGGAGCTTGCAGGGAACTTTCATGCCTACTATTATACCAAAGCTTTTTTTAAGAGTCAATTAAAACCGCAAAGCTATCGCGGCTTTTACATAATTTATGCGGGAATTCGGCAAGCTAAGAAAAAACAATGAAATCAAAGGAGATACAAACAAATGGAAGAAACGGGAATCATTCGCAGACTCGATGCGCTGGGCAGGATTGTCATTCCGCGCGAGTTCCGTAAACTCAATCGCATAGAAGTGGGAGACCCCGTCGAAATGCGGGCGCTTTCGGACGGAGAAATTCTTCTGCGGAAAGTGGATATGTCGGCGCAACTCCGCAGTCTCGGGCAGATGGCGCTTCCCTTGCTTGCCGATAAAGTAGACAAGCTGATCGGCGTGTGTTCGCAGGAAGAGTGGTTGCAGTTTTCCGCCCGTTGCGAATTCGAGGGGGAAGAATTGCCTGCGCCTCTCGCCAAAGCGGTCACCGAGCGTAAAAGCAGCGTTGTGGCGTGCGACGGGCAGGACAAGCGTGCGCTCACGAAATATGTGGCGATTTATCCGATATTCGGCGATACGGGCGTATTCGGGGCCTATGCTCTCTTTACCGATACCGAGCCGACGGCTACGGAAAAGGCGCTTTTCGAGACGATGGCGGGATTCACCGGCAAGAGCCTTCAGAAATTCTGAGAACGTCGCAACAGCTTTTTTTGAAAAAGGCGGAAAAATGCTTGCGTAATCGGCGGCGGATGTGGTATACTGATTCGGTAGCAAATTTCCAGAGGTGTTTTCATGAAAAACGTGTATTTGCCTTCGGTGGCAAATTGGATTTCCGAATCTTTCCCGATTATCCGCTTTGTGCTTCTCATTCTGATGGTGGTGCTTGCGGTCGCTATGATTTTGGTTGTGCTTTTCCAGCCTTCTTCGGGCGACGGTATGGGCGCGATTTCCGGTCAGGTTTCCGAGACGTTCTACAGTAAGAATAAAGGCCGCTCTCTCGAGGGGATCATGAAGCGTCTTACGATAGTGTTGGCAATTTGTCTGTTCGTCGTATCGGTGTTGTTTTTCGTAACCGTTGTTGTGTATCCGGTCGGCGCATAAATCTGAATCATTACGGAGCGGGCGAGAAAGCCCGCTCTTTTCATTTACACGGAGTAGTATATCTGTATGCAAAAAAACAAAACTTCCAAGGGGAAAATTCCCCAACGCAAAAATCATCGCAAACCGACCGATCACCGCACTAAAGCGCCCAAAAGAAAGCCGTCTTTTGCGGGCAACGGCGTATTGATCGAAGGGCGGATAGACGCAAGCGGCAAGGGGTACGGCTTTTTGGTGCGTGACGACGGGCAAGAGGACATGTTTATTCCCGCCCGCGATATGCAAACGGCGCTGGGCGGCGACCGCGTGGTGGCGGAGATCACGGGAAACAGTCGCGGCGGCGGAGAAGCTCGCGTGGTGAAAATCATCGAGCGCGCCAACGAGCGGGTGGTAGGCACCTACCGTACGGTAGACGGGCAGTGCATCGTAGTGCCCGACAATCATCGGTTGGGAAGCGATATCTTCATAAAAAACCGTAACTGCGGTGCGCACGACGGCCAAAAAGTGGTGGCGAAAATCGTCGATTATCCGCCGCTACGTCGGCCCGGCGGGGAAATCGAAGAGATTCTCGGTTATCCCGACGAAGCGGGAGTGGACGAGTTGAGCATTTTGCGCACATACGATTTGTATGAAGAATTTCCGCGCGGTGTGCTGGAAGAGAGCGAAGCGATTCCCGATTCCGTGCCGCCCGAAAAAACGGTCGGTCGCAAAGATTACCGCGACGAGTGTATTATCACGATCGACGGCGACGACAGCCGCGACTTCGACGATGCCGTCACGTTGTCCCGCACGAAAGAAGGACTGTTCCGTCTCGGCGTACATATCGCCGACGTGGCGGAGTACGTGCGCGCCGGCTCCAAACTGGATAAAGAAGCATACAAGCGGGGTACGAGCGTATATTTTCCCGATAAGGTTTTGCCGATGCTTCCCGAAAAACTCAGTAACGGCATTTGCTCGCTCAACGAGGGCGAGGATCGGCTCACGCTGTCGGTCGTCATGTACGTGGACAATCTCGGCAATATCGTTAAGCATAAAATACGCGAAGGGGTAATTCGTTCTCGGGCGCGTATGACGTATACGCAGGTGGCGGCGATTTTGGAGGGCGACGATACGCTTTGCGCGCGCTACGCCGAAATTGTGCCTATGCTGCGGGAGATGAA
>CAMUPJ010000079.1 GCA_947090725.1 uncultured Clostridia bacterium | reverse complement strand
AATAAAGGAAATTAGGTATGCAGATAAACAAGACAGTGCATCGATTGGGAGAGCTTACTCTGCTGTACGTAGACGTAGACGGCATTATGAGTTTCGTCGTGGTGCCCACGTCTCTTGCAGACAAGGTAACGAATGACAAGTTCGATATGCAGTATATTCGCAAGAATGGCTTTACGCACGTACAAAACAAGCCGATGGTGCAACTCGCATTGCTCGGCGACGTGGGAGAAAAGGAATTTTTTGCGGGCAAATGTATGCAGAACGCATCGTCGTGTTACGAGTTCCGCTACACGGCGCAACACAAGAAAACGCAGGGAGACGTAACGGAGATCGTCACCGAGTTCGCAAACGGCAAGGGGCAGTTCTACGAACACCATGTGCGTAAACCCAGGTCGTGCAACGCGCTCGAGTGCTATACGGTGCTCCGCAACGAGGGTGATCCCGTCACGGTGGAGATGATGGCGTCTTTCAGCCTGGGTTGTATCTCGCCTTTCTGTGCCGAAAACGACGTGGAAAATATCTACGTTTATCGTTTACGCACCAACTGGAGCGCGGAAGCCAAGCCGGAAGTGGCGTCGGCTGCGGATTTACAGATGGAGGACTCGTGGTCGAGTTACGGTATTCGGCAAGTGCGCATGGGACAGGTGGGATCCATGCCGTGCAGAGAGTATATGCCTTTTTGTGCGGTGGAGGACAGAACGCACGAATGTGTGTGGGCGGTATCGCTGGAAGCTCCAGCAAGCTGGCAGATCGACGCCGTACACCACCAGACAAGTATCAGTCTTACCGGCGGCGCCGCCGACTTCGAGAGCGGGCATTGGCGCAAAACGCTCCGTAAAGGGGAGAGCTATTGCACCGACTCCGGCTTTCTTACCGCAGTGCATGCGGGTTTCGAAAAAGCGTGCGCTGCCTTGCAAGAGATATACGATTACCGGCTGCAAGTGTCTCGGGCGGAAGAATCGCTTCCCGTTATTTACAACGAATACTGTTGCAGCTGGGGAAATCCTTGTATTTCCACGCTAAAGCCGATGATCGACGAATGCGCACGCCTGGGCGTAGGGGAATTTGTCGTAGACGTGGGGTGGTGGCGGCAAGACGAGCGGTCGTGGTATACTCTCGGCGATTGGAATGTCAGCCCGCATCTTTTTCCAAACGGTATGGGGGAATTGACTTCGTACATTCGCAGTAAAGGAATGATTCCGGGCCTGTGGTTTGAATTCGAAAGCGTGTCGTGCGACAGCCTTTTGTTCGCATCGCACCGCGATTGGCTTTTGACCCGTGACGGCCGTACGATTCAACACCGTGAGCGTGCGTTGCTGGATTTTCGCAAGCCGGAAGTGTATGCCTATGTGACGGAAAAAGTAATCCGCACTCTGCGCGACAACAATTTCGGGTATGTAAAGATCGATTACAACGAGCCGATCGGTATAGGATGCGACGGCGCGGAGTCGTACGGCGCGGGACTGCGGGAGCATATTGCTTGCGTGCTTCGGTTTATCGAAGATATCAAAAAGGCTATTCCCGACATTGTGGTGGAAATATGCTCGTCGGGCGGGCACCGCTTGGAACCGAAATTTTTGCGGCTTGCTTCCATGGCATCCTTCTCCGATGCGCACATGGGGGCGGAAGGCGCGGTGATTGCCGCCGATTTGCACCGCTATATGTTGCCGCGGCAGATGCAGATTTGGGCGACAATCGATAAGGATTACACGCCGGCCCGCAACTACTTTACCATGGCAAAGGGAATGCTCGGGCGGTATTGCCTTTCGGGAGATTTGCTTTCCGTATCTTTGCCGGTAAAAGAGGTGATATCGCGCTCGGTATCTTTTTACAAGAAGATCGTCCCTGTTCTTAAAGCGGGCGAAACACTTGCAAACATGAGCGAGGGTATGGGCGGACTTCGCAAACTGCATGGCAAACGATTTGTATTGCGCCTATCGAAAGACGGCAAACAGGCGGTCGCCTGGATCTTCTCGTTTGACGGCGAAGATACGGTGACGGTACAGTCCGACGCCTTAAAGGGATACGAAATCACAGATTCGTTCGTGTACGGCACGGTCGAAAAACCGAGCGGAGACAAACTCACCGTAAAACAAACGGAGAAAGACGATTTGCTCGGCGCCGTGGTATTGCTTGCGCGGGAGGACGTATGAGAAGAGAAGACATTCATTTGCGCGATCCGTTTATTCTGCAAGACGGCGACACCTATTATATGTACGGTTCTACCGACCCCAATATCTGGGGCGGCGAATGCTACTCCTTTGCGGCGTACCGTACAAACGACTTATGCGAATTCGAAGGCCCTTTTATCGTGTTTTCCCGCCCGAAAGGTTTTTGGGCGAACGAGCATTATTGGGCGCCCGAGGTGCACCGTTACAAAGATGCGTATTATTTGTTTGCGGCATTCCGTTCCGAAGCGCAGGGCAGGCGTTGTCAGATTCTTCGCGCCGACAATCCGCTGGGACCGTTTACGGTTTTTTGCGACCCCTTCACGATGCTCGGATGGGAATGTTTGGATGCTACGCTATGGGTGGAAGAGGGTGTTCCGTACGCCGTATTCTGTCATGAGTGGGTGCAAACAAAAGACGGCACAATGGAGCTTGTACGGCTTCATGACGACCTCAGCGGGGCATGCGGCCAACCGGTAACTCTGTTTCGTGCCTCGTCGGCGCCGTGGGTAGGCGCGGTTTCTTATGACGGAAAGTTTGACGGATATATCACCGACGGACCTTTTCTGCACCGACTCGAAAGCGGCAAGTTGCTCATGATCTGGTCGAGTTGCACCAAGGACGGCGCCTATGCGGTGGGAATGGCGGTATCGGACAGCGGCAAAGTAGCGGGGCCATGGCGCCATATGGAAAATCCGTTGTTTGCGAAGGATGGCGGTCATGCGTGTCTGTTCCGCAAAGACGGAAAATTGCACATCGCCATGCACGCTCCCAATGTGTGGCCGAACGAACGCCTTGCGGTGTATAGGGTAGAGGAAGCGGACGACTGCCTGCGGCTCGGAGAGCAAGTGTGACGGTCGCGTATTTGGGAGAGATATGTTAAAAAAAGATACGAGAAGCATATGGCGAAAACGGCTTTCGGTACTGTGTGCGGTACTATTACTGTGCGCTTTGCTGTGCGGCTGCGGGAACAAGACGGATACGCCGAAGGAAGAAGACGGCGAACCATCTACTCCCGCGGCGGTTTGGCCGTCTGCCGCATGGGAGGAGGACGACGCGTTGAAAATTCTGGGGATAGGCAATAGCTTTACGGTAGACAGCATGGAATACGTCTATCAGATCGCGCAAAGCGTGGGGATAGAAAAAATCACTTTGGGAAGCTTGGTAATAGGCGGATGTACGCTTGATACGCATGCGAACAACATTGCGAGCGGGGCGGCGGCATATGAATACCGCACCAATACCGACGGAAAATGGAAGAGCATAACGGGGCATCGAATACAAGAAGCAGTGCAATCGGACAACTGGGATTTCATCATGTTACAACAAGCGAGTGCATACAGTGGGATGCCTGCGAGCTACAACCGTCTGACGGAGATCATCGATGCGGTGAAGAGTTGGGCGAATGAGGACGCCAAACTTGTATGGAACATGACTTGGGCGTATCAGCAATCGTGCACCGACATTGCTTTTGCCCGTTACAACAACGATCAAAAGACAATGTTTGATGCAATCGCAAGTACCGTGCAAAGCAAGATTTTACCGCAAAAGAATCTCGAAATCGTTATACCCAACGGTACGGCAATCCAAAACGCTCGTTCTTCTTTTATGGGAGATACGCTTACGCGAGACGGGATGCATTTGCATCTTAAGCAAGGGCGCTATATCGCGGGGATGGGATTGTTTTGCGCGCTCACGGGATGTAATGCGGACGGCGTGCCGTACGCACCTTCGGGCGTTTCGTCCAAGATGCAACAGGCAGTGGCGGAAAGTGTTACCAACGCGCTGAAAATGCCGTATACCGTGACGAATTCGCAATATACCGCTTAAGTTGTCGGGGAAACGTCAGTGAAAACAACCAAGAAAAAACAATAAGCAGGGGAGACGAAAAAAATGAAACGTATCGGAAAAATGATGGCAATAGTGTGTGCGATGGCATTGCTGTGCGTGCCGATGGCATCCTGCGGGTCGAAGGCGGGGACGCCCGCAAAGGGTGGCAGTAAATATCTGTCGTACAACGCAAAAAACGCCGTTGTGTTCGATTATGCCGAGCGCGACGGTACCAAGACGCAGTACATTAAAAAATTCGACCAGTTCGCTACCACATGGAGTTTTGTGGGCGATTTGCCGGGCTATACCCGCAATACCTCGCTCAATCAATTGACGGCACTGACCGATCTGAATACCGAAAGCTTGCGCTTCGATCTCTTTATGGGGTATACCGGCATAGGGCAAGCAATCGGCAAAGGCGTGAATAAAAACGGCAGTACCGACGAGGAGTACGCGCAGGCGATGGAAGTGATAAGTCGGCTTGACAATCTCGGCGTTTTGCCGCAACTTGTGCTCTTTGCTTGCCCCGAATACGCGCAGACAAGCGGACAATGGAAAAACAAACCCATAGAAGAAAAGTGGGAAGAGCTTTGCGGCAATATGGCAACGTACTTCAAAGAAAAAGGGATCCGTATCGGCGCATACGAAATCTGGAACGAACCGGATTTGGGCGATACGTACTTTGCGGGCGATTGGCAGGATTACGTGGATACGTATTTGGCCGGCGCCGCAGGCGTGTACGGCGCCGACCCCGATGCGTTCGTAGAAGCGCTTTCGGCATCTTGGATTCATAAAATCGTAAACGAAACGTCGGAGGACGGCGAACGCACCAAGTGGGAGAGCTTTATCAAGCAAGCGGCCGAGGCGGATTTGTTGCCCGATTCCATATCGTGGCATTTCTACGGCAGAGATGGTAAGATGGAAGACATCGTCGGACTCAGCGGCGACGGCGAGAACTTCTCGGTATACCGCAATGCGATTCTCAACGCGATTACCGCCTCGCAGAACGGTACGAGTGCGCACGATTCCACGGCATACGATTTGTCTACGTTGCAACAGAATCTCAACGAGTTCAATATCTATGCGCCTTTGCATGAAGATTCCCGCGACATGTGGAATGCCACGACGGTAGTGCCCGGAATGTTTTCGGCCATGGAAACGCTTCTTGCCGCCAATGATATTACCCGCGTGAATTGGGCGACCTTTTTGTCCGAGCAGACCAACGGCATCGGTTGCAGTTCGGTAGACCTGTATTCCTTACAGCGTTATCCTGCTTACCATGCGAATTGGATGTACGGACGCTTACCGGTAAACCGCATTGTGCAACCTTCGCTTACCGCAGGTTTGTCCACTATGGCGGCGGTCGACAACGGACGTGCGGGATTGATCGTATACAATTCCTCCGCGGCAAACAAGACGGCGACAGTACGCCTGGATAATCTTCCTTTTGCGAAAGGGAACGTAAACGTCTATCTTGTAGACGACGGCCATCTCACGTACTCCACCGCCAACGAGCCGTATTTGCTCGAGTTTGCCCAAAACGTTGACACGCAGGGGCTTTCGGTGCAAGTGGAGCTTATGCCCAACGCCGTATGCTATGTGGAAGTCAACGACGCCGCGGGTACGCCTACGGACACGGCATACAACGCCTTGCAAACACACATCGTACGCAAAGATTACTGGTACCCCGAGCGCGGCGACAACACGCCGTACAGCGATATCCACGAGCGCAGTCTTCTCGGCTACGTATCGATGAACGACAATGCGACGGGGCAAAGCGCAGTCTCCGTACAACTCGACGATATGCAGAATAAGACGCTCAAACTCGATTGGAACGTGTGGGGCAATCCCGTAGCATCCGAGGCGGCGACACTGGGCGTCAAAGTGGATTACCGGACGGCAAACGGCTATACGACGAGCGTATTCTATTCTCTCGAAGGCTTGCAGGCGGATGTAGCGCTTCCCTTCGGTAATAAGGGATTGAGTACTTCGCAAAAGACGCTTACGGGGGCCGACGGTACGGAGACCATCGTGCTTTCCGAGTTTGCGCCCGCCGATTGGACGGGACGCATCGCCGTAAGTTATGTCATCGCAAATGCAGGCAACGGCGCTACGGCATCGTTTAAGTTGGGGGTATAACGCAAGTATTATGAGAGCGGAACACACTGCGCCGAAAGAGGCGTATGCCAATTACGGAAAATATTACGTGCGCGTCGACAAAGACGCAGGCACATTTACATGCGGATGCGAGGGATACGGCGACTTTTGGCGCGACGTGCGTACCGTATTGCATTACGGTGGCAAAGACGTTGTTTTTGGGACTTGCACCACCGAATGGCGTCAGCCCGATTTCGAGGATCATACGCTTTTGACCGTACGGTTCACCGGAGAAGTGCGCGCCGAGCTTGTTTTTAAGGTGCGGCGCGACGGCGTGTATGCGGAGAGCAAGCTTTCCAAAGGCGTGACGGCCTGTTTTTGCGGCAGGATGTTTTGGGGTGACCCCGAAGACTGCTTTGCCGTGCGGCTTTGCGACAATGCCCGCATTCTGCGGAGCGGCGTAGGACCGGCAGTTTCGGCGGACGATAATGCATTGTTTGACCGTGGGCGCGATGCCGCCGTCGTATTCGGCAAGGGGAGTCCCGACTTTTCTTACGATTGGGAGCAAAAGCGCTTTACGGCGTCGCTGAGCGGCAAACGTTGGCAAGTGGGAGTGCGCGAAAGAATCTATGAAGACATCTATCATATGCCTTACAAGCCCATCCGCAAGCAGGGAACTTTCCCGACGCCGCCGGTGGGGTGGATGACGTGGTATTCCGTGCAGTTCGACGCTTGCGAAGAAATCGTGTTGCAAAACGCCGCTCGCATGAAAGAACTGTTCGGAGACTTCGGCGCGTCTGCCGTATGGGTGGATTGGGAGTGGTACAATTCTTCCTTTCACACGGAAGGTCCCAAAGGGATCGATTACTTTCATCCCGATCCCGTGCGTTATCCGCACGGTATGCAATACGTGGCCGACCGGGTGACGCAAATGGGACTCACGCCCGCGCTGTGGATCGGTATTACGCACGAACCGGGCAGGAGTGAATTTATAGAAGCGCATCCCGATACCGTGCTGTGCAAAGAGGATTTGTGGTGCGGGGAATACATATTCGACGTGACCGACGAAACTTATCGACGCGAGTACGTGCCTAAGGCAATCGAAGCGGTGCGTGATTGGCATTATCGTGCGCTTAAATGGGACTGTCTGCCCATTACGTTGTGGGTGACGGACCGCTATCACGAATCTTTGCGCGACCCGTCGCTTACGAGCGAGACGGCGTTGCGAAGGATTGTGGAGACGGCGCGCGCACAGCTCGGCGACGACTTTTATATGTTGTCATGCGCGGGAGCGGCAGATCGCGAAATCCGTTTTGCCGCCGATCTGTTCGACGGCGCGCGTATCGGCGGCGACATCTTTACGTGGAAGGAATTTATCGAGCATCTCGTCTCGCGCGTGATGCGACTGTATCTGTATCATAACGTATTGTTTTACTGCGATCCCGACAATGTGGTTATTCGTGAAGAATTTAACAATTTCGAGCAAGCGGTGTCGCGTGCGTCGTTTGTTTCGTGTCTCGGACTTCCTTTTACGATGGGCGACGACTTAACGAAATTGCCCGACGCGCGCGTGGAGATTCTTCGGCGTTGTATTCCGCCGCTTGACGCACATCCTTGCGACATCGGCGAAAGTGCTTGCAAAGGCGATACGGTGGTTGTCAATCAGTGCGTCGCCAAGCCGTTCGAGCAGTGGAACGTGGTGGACGTGCTCAATTTGGCGGGCAACGAGGGCGCGCATACCGTCAAGCTGCGGGATCTGGGGCTGACAGCCGGGAAATACCTGCTGTTTGAATTTTGGAGCAAAGAATTTTGCGGCATATGCGAAGATGCGTTTACGGTGGCATTGCGTCCGTATCAATCCAAGGTATACGCCGTGCGTAAGCTTACGGGGGTGCCGCAAATCGTGTGTACTTCGCGGCATATCAGTGCGGGCGGCGTGGATTTGTGCGAGGTACACTACGACGAAAATGCCCGTACGCTCAGCGGTGTTTCGCAGGTAGTGAAAGGAGACGAATATGTGCTGTATGTTTACAATCCGTATACGGAAAGCATCGTTACCAAGTCGTATATGCCCTGTGAGACGGGAAAGCTTACGTGGAAGATGACGTTTTAACGTCTAAGTATAGATACCCGAAGAGAAACGCATGAACAAAGAGACAAAACAAAAAAATAAGGAGTAAAGGAAAAGGGAATGAAACTGGCAATATATTACGGGAACCGAGGATTTTTTCCCGGCGAGGTAA
>CAMUPJ010000078.1 GCA_947090725.1 uncultured Clostridia bacterium | reverse complement strand
TATGAGTACGCAAAGGAAAAATATTCTAAAAGAAAGTAAGATAAATTTCAATTTAGCTTACTTAATTACAAGCAGAAAGAACTCTCAAACATATTTGTTCGAGAGTTCTTTCTCGTTATTCATTTTTTAATTCCCTACGGGAAATACGCTTTCTTCGGAGGATTTGTCCGTGTGCGTTTGGGGAGAGACGGATTATACGTAGCCGTATAGGCCGCGCACGGAAACTTCGCCGCTGTGTACGGTTTTTTCTTTTCCGTCGCCGTCCCGTACGACGAGACCGAAATCGTCGTCGATCCTCACGGCATAGCCGACGGATTCGCTGTCGTAGGAAATCAGGCGTACGTCTTTGCCTGTCGTGACGTTGTATTGGCGGTAGGTGTCCAGGTACGGTTGTCTGTTGTGCGGCAGATCGACGGCAAGCGTATCGAGTGCTCGGATCATTTCGGCGGCAATGCGGATGCGGTCGCAGAGCGTTCCCGTATGCATATACAGCGAAGCGGCTATGTCGCGGTACGCTTCGGGGAAATCTTCCGGGATTTCGTTTACGTTAACGCCCACGCCGACGATGATGTATTGGATATGTCGGTTTTCGCTCTCGATGGACAATTCGGTGAGGATGCCGCACAACTTTTTGGCGCCGAGCGTGAGATCGTTGACCCATTTGATTCCCGAACGCACGCCGCAGGCGCGAAATATCGCGTTGTGTACGGCCACCGCGACCCATGCGCTGATGGCCGAGACCTCCGTGGCGTCGACGCTTTTCGGGCGCAGAAGTACCGACATATAGATGCCTTTCCCTTTGGGGGAAGCAAAACTTCTTCCCAGTCTGCCTCTGCCTGCCGTCTGGCTTTCGGCAATGACCACCTGGCCGGCGGGCGCGCCGTCCAGCGCCAACTTGCGCAGATAATTGTTGGTGGAATCCACGCTGTCGAGACAAATCACGTCTTTCGCGCGCGTTGTCCCGAGATAACGGGACAACAGTCCGCACGACAGAATATCGGGCGCGAGGGAGAGGCGGTACCCTTTGTTGGTAGACGAGCGTATGTCGTAACCTTCCGCGCGCAGCGATTTGACTGCGGTGTTGATCGCCGCCCGACTGATTCCCAACCGTTCGCTGATTTTTTCTCCCGAAACGTATTCGTCGTTTGCCGAAAGCATGGCGATTACTTCGTCTTTGGTCGTCATAAAATACTCCGAATCTTTTTTCTCTTTCAGTATACCATTTCCGAATAATATTGTAAAGTTAATTTGTATTCGGTTGACAATTGTATGCTCCGATGGTACAATGATTGTAAACAAAAAGCATATGGTGGTTTACAATTTGAAAACAAGAAGTCTGGCTTACATAGCGATGTTTACCGCGCTTATTGCCGCGGGCGCGTTCATACGCATTCCCATTCCCGTCGTACCGTTTACCTTGCAGTTTCTGTTTACTACGCTTGCCGGATTATTGCTGGGGGCGAAACGCGGGGTGCTGAGCGTACTCTGCTATATCGTGCTCGGTTTGATCGGCTTGCCTATCTTTACGAGCGGCGGCGGAATCTTTTACGTGGTGGAACCGACGTTCGGATATATCATAGGTTTTGCGGCGGGGGCATTTGTGACGGGACTGATCGCGTGGCGCAAAAATCCGCCGTCGTTCGTTCGGTTATTGGTAGCTTGTTTTGCCGGGCTTGCCATCGTATATCTGCTGGGCATCGTGTATTACTATTTTATATGCAGATTCTATCTTAACTCGGCGATAGGGGTAAAAGCATTATTGCTGTACTGTTTTGTGTTGGCGGTTCCGGGAGACATATTCCTGTGCTTTGTCGCGTCTTTGGTCGCAAAAAGACTGTATGTTATGCTGAAAAGGATGGAAGAAAAAAAGAATACGACGGTAGAGAGGTGCAAAAAGAAAATTCTGGCGGGGGAAAGCATCACGCGCGCCGAAGCGGAAGAATTATCGGGCGCCGAGTTGCAGGCGCTTTGTCGTGCCGCCGACGAGATAAGGAAAAAGATGTGCGGCAACGGTTTCGACCTGTGTTCCATCGTCAACGCCAAGAGCGGCAAGTGCGGCGAGGATTGCAAGTTCTGCGCACAGTCGGTGCGGTACCGCACCGACGTGACGGAATATCCGTTGCTGCAAAAAGAGGAGATGCTTAAGCACGCGCGACACAGCGCCGCTTGCGGCGCGGTACGGTTTTCGGCGGTGACTTCGGGCGGGAAACTGAGCGACGGCGAAGTGGACGACCTGTGCGATGCCTTGCGCGCCGTACAACGGGAAACGGACATTGCGCTTTGCGTGTCGGTGGGACTGGTCGGCGAGGAGAATTTCGCCAAGCTGAAAGATGCGGGCGTGCGCAGAGTGCATTGCAACCTGGAAACCTCGCGCAATTTCTTTCCGAATATCTGCACGACGCACACGTATGAAGACAAACTTGCCGTGTTGGAAGCGGCGAGACGGGCGGGTATGAGCGTTTGCAGCGGCGGAATTATGGGATTGGGAGAGAGTATGCGCGACAGACTGGACATGGCGTTCGAGCTGAAAGAACTGGGCGTAAAATCGGTGCCGATAAACTTTCTCCAGCCCATCGGCGGCACGCCGCTGGAAAACATGCCGCCGCTGTCCGACGACGAAAAGCGGCGTATCGTTGCCGTTTTCCGCTTTATCCTTCCCGATGCGAGTATACGACTGGCAGGCGGCAGAATGCGGATAGGCGACCGCGGCAGAGCTTGCTTTTTGTCGGGCGCCAACGCGGCGATCACCGGCGATATGCTCACGACGGCGGGCGTGACCGCAGAGGAAGACCTTGCCATGTTGCGCGAAATCGGATACGAGGTGCGGTTGTGTGAAAAATAAGGCGTTTTTCGTGGTGGGAACGGGCACCGACGTGGGCAAAACGTACGTTGCCGCATTGGCAGTCAAAAAGCTTTCCGCGCTCGGTTCCGTAGCGTATTACAAAGCGGCAATGAGCGGCGACGAGTCGGACGCATACGGCAATCCGGTCGCGGTGGACGCACGGTTTGTAAAAGCGTTTTCCGGCATCGCGCAGAGTGTGCAGAGCATGTGTCCGTACGTTTACGGCAAAGCGTATTCGCCGCACTTGGCGGCGCGGGTTTGCGGCAGGCAAGTGGAAATGCACGAAGTGTTGCGCGGCTATGAAGCGCTCGGCCGCACGTACGATTACACGGTGGTCGAGGGAAGCGGCGGAATAGTTTGTCCGCTCCGCTACGACGGCTACAAGATATTTCTGGCCGACGTAATCGCGGCAATGGATATCCCTTGCGTCCTGGTGACCGATGCGGGGTTGGGCGCCATAAACGCAGTTGTGCTGACGGTAAATTATATGCAAAAAGTCGGCTTGAAAATAAGCGGCGTGATTTACAATTGCTACAAAGACGACGAAATATGCAACGATAATATATTCATGTGCGAAGAACTCACGGGGGTAAAAACCATTGCCAAGGTGCGCCGTGGCGACGGGGAATTGGACTGTGACGTGCGCGACTTATTCGGAGGCGAAAAATGATTTGGTATCCTTACGAACAGATGAAGACCATGCATGCGCCGCTCAAAGCGGAGCGGGCGGAAGGCGTATATTTGTATACCGATCGCGGTAAGCTCATCGATTCGGTTTCTTCGTGGTGGAGCGCCATACACGGCTACAATCATCCCGAACTGAATGCCGCCGTATCCGGTCGGTTGGACGCGTTTGCGCACGTGATGCTGGGCGGCCTTACGCACGAGCCGGTACAGACTTTGAGCGACAAACTCGCCTCTATGCTGCCCGGCGATCTTTCGTATTGCTTTTTTTCCGATTCGGGCAGCGTGGGCGTGGAAGTCGCGCTCAAAATGGCGCAACAATTCAACGTGAACCGCAAAAGCGCGCGCAGAACGGTGCTTGCACTCAAGCATGCGTATCACGGCGATACTTTCAAGGCAATGGAAGTGGGAGACGACGAGGACTATCATTATGCCTTCCCGAGCAAAAACGGCGTGGTGCACATTCCCACGCGGATCGACGCGTTGGAAGAGACGTTCCGCACTATCGGCGATACCCTGTCGTGCTTTATCGTAGAGCCGCTGCTGCAAGGAGCGGGCGGGATGAAAACGTACGATGTAAGTTTTCTGCAAAGAGCCCGCGCGCTCTGCGACGAATACGACGTACTGCTCATATTCGACGAAGTGGCTACGGGATTCGGCCGCACAGGGAACCGTTTTGTATCCGATCTCGTGCGTCCCGATATCGTGGTTCTCGGCAAGGCGCTCACCGGCGGCTATATAGGCCATGCCGTGACCGTGGCGAACAAACGGGTTTTCGACGGCTTTTACAGCGACGATTACCGCCATGCTTTTATGCACGGTCCTACGTTTATGGGCAATGCGTTGGCTTGCACCGTTGCGCGCAAGTCCATAGAAATTTTCGAGCGGGAAAATTATATGGCGAAAGTGGCGCATATCGAGCAATTCACCCGCGCGCAGATGCGCGGCTTTGCGGACGAGCGCGTAAAAGAGGTTCGGATTATGGGGGGCATGGTTTGCATACAAGTGTATGACAGAAAGACGCTGGACGGGTTTGCCGAGTACGCGGCGGCGCGCGGCGTGTTTTCCCGCCCGTTTCTCGATATCATGTACGCGACCGTTCCGTATATCATAGAGGAGGAACAACTGCGCACGGTATTGTCCGTGATGAAATCTTGGTTTGCGTAAAAAATCGTCCTTCGGGACGAATTTACCGTATACGGCGTCCGATCGGGGCATCGCATTTTGGGACGGAAACCGCGCTTTGGAAAGAAAGAAACCAAAGCGCGGTGATTTTTTGCGGGCAATCGACCATACTACAAAAAGCACGGGGAATGCGCAGAGGAAAAAACGGAATCTTTGCAAGATTTTTCCGTAAAATCGATTGACAAATATACTTGTACGATAGTATACTAATATCGATAATTATTTATCGATTAAAAACAAGGAATCGGCGTACGCAAAGAAATGCGTGGCAAAGGAACGGAAAACGGCGGATCCATGATCGAAACCAAAGAAGACATTATAGCGTCCAAAGCGACGATAGCGCGATTGCCGACGTATCTGCGGTTTTTGCGCGATTGCCGCAAAGCGGGGGACGAGAACGTTTCGAGTACGCGCATTGCCGAGCATTTGCGTCTCAATCCCGTGCAGGTGCGCAAAGATCTGGCGTTGGTGTCGGTCTCTTCGGGAAAGCCGCGGCTGGGATTTCCCGTAAGCGAACTGATCGAAAGTATCGAAAGTTTTTTGGGACTGCGCAATACGCACGATGCGGTATTGGTGGGGGCCGGACACTTGGGCAGTACGCTTTTGTTGTATGACGGATTTCGCAACTACGGGCTCAATATCGTAGCGGCGTTCGACGTAAATGCCGCGGCGGTAGGGCGCAAGATCAACGGTATCTCGGTGCTCGATTACAGTCAGTTTTCCGCCACCGTGCGGCGACTCAATATCAAGATGGGGATTATCACGGTGCCCAAAGAGGCCGCGCAAAAAGTGGCCGACGACATGGCAGACAGCGGCATTCGCGCGATCTGGAGTTTTGCTCCCACGCATCTCGTGCTGCAGGAAGACATCGCCGTAAAGTACGAAGATTTGGCGGCGTCGCTTGCGGTGCTGAGCAAAAAGCTGGAAGACAAACTCAAAGACGGCGATACGGATTCGGTTTGAAATTTGCCGTCTCGCAATCCGAAGCGGGAACGGCGTAATAATAAAGGAGAAACATATGGAAAAAACGGCTATCGTAGACAGCGTGGAAGCGCTCCTCGAGCGCATCGAAGAGGTGCGTGCGGCGCAGAGAGAATTTGCTGCCTTTTCGCAAGAACAGGTAGACAAAATCTTTTTGGCGGCGGCGTCGGCTGCCAACAAGATGCGAATTCCGCTTGCCAAAATGGCGGTGGAAGAGACGGGTATGGGCGTAGTGGAAGATAAGGTAATCAAGAACCACTATGCGGCGGAGTACATTTACAATGCCTACAAAGATACCAAAACGTGCGGCGTGATCGAGGAAGACCCGGCATACGGCACCAAGAAAGTGGCCGATCCGATCGGCGTTGTGGCGGCGGTCATTCCCACGACCAACCCCACCAGTACGGCGATTTTCAAGACGCTCATCTGTCTTAAAACGCGCAACGGCATCATCATCAGTCCCCATCCGCGCGCCAAAAACTGCACGATCGCGGCGGCCAAAGTGGTGCTGGACGCGGCGGTGGCGGCGGGTGCGCCTGCCGGCATCATTTCTTGGGTGGACGTTCCCAGTCTCGAGATGACCAATACGCTCATGAAGAGCGCCGATATCATTCTCGCGACCGGCGGCCCCGGCATGGTGAAAGCTGCGTATTCTTCGGGCAAACCCGCGCTCGGTGTGGGCGCCGGCAATACGCCCGCGATTATCGACGATAGCGCCGACATCGTCAAAGCCGTCAGTTCCATCATTCACAGCAAGACCTTCGACAACGGCATGATCTGTGCTTCCGAGCAATCGGTCATTATCCTCGACAAAGTATACGCCGCCGTCAAGAAAGAGTTCAAAGAACGCGGTTGCTATATCTTGAACGCCGAAGAGTGCGACAAAGTGCGCAAGACCATTCTTATAAACGGTGCGCTCAATGCCAAAATCGTGGGACAGTCGGCGCATACCATTGCGTCGCTTGCCGGCGTGACCGTGCCGGAGGATGCAAAAATTCTCATCGGCGAAGTGAGCAGCGTAGCGCTCGAAGAAGAATTCGCGCACGAAAAACTCAGCCCGGTGCTTGCGATGTACCGTGCCAAAGATTTCGACGACGCGCTCACAAAGGCGGAGCAACTGGTTGCCGACGGCGGATACGGCCACACGTCCAGTCTGTACGTCAACGAAATTCGCGAAAAAGACAAGATCGACGCGTTTGCCGCGCGCATGAAAACTTGCCGTATTCTCGTCAACACGCCGTCCAGCCAAGGCGGTATCGGCGACCTTTACAACTTCAAACTTTTGCCGTCGCTGACTTTGGGTTGCGGCTCTTGGGGCGGTAACTCGGTGTCGGAAAACGTGGGCGTGAAACACTTACTCAACATAAAGACCGTAGCGGAAAGGAGAGAGAATATGCTGTGGCTTAGACTTCCCGGCAAAGTATATCACAAAAAAGGTTGCCTTCCGGTAGCTTTGAACGAACTGAAAGCCGTGATGGGCAAAAAGCGTTGCTTTATCGTAACCGACGAATTCCTTTTCAAAAACGGCTACACCAAGACCATTACCGATAAGCTCGAAGAAATGGGAATTGCGCATACCACGTTCTTCCACGTATTGCCCGATCCCACGCTCGGTTGCGCCCGCGAAGGCGCCGAAGCCATGAAGGCGTTCGAGCCGGATTGCATTATCGCGCTCGGCGGCGGTTCGGCAATGGACGCCGGCAAGATCATGTGGGTACTCTACGAACATCCCGAAGCCGATTTCATGGATATGGCAATGCGCTTCGTGGATATCCGCAAGCGTGTGTACACCTTCCCCAAAATGGGAGAGAAAGCGTACTTCATCGCCGTTCCCACCTCGGCGGGTACCGGCAGCGAAGTGACGCCGTTCGCCGTCATTACCGACGAGACCACTGGCATCAAATATCCGTTGGCCGATTATGAATTATTGCCCAATATGGCCATCATCGACGCCGATCTGATGATGAACATGCCCCGCGGTCTTACCAGCGCTTCGGGTATCGACGCCATGACGCACGCGCTCGAAGCCTATGCGGCGATGCTTGCCACTCCGTACACCGACGGGCAGGCGCTTGTGGCGCTTAAACTCATCTTCGAATATTTGCCGCGTGCCTACAACGACGGCGCGCACGACGCCGAAGCGCGCGAAAAGATGGCCGACGCTTCCACGATGGCGGGTATCGCGTTTGCCAATGCGTTCTTGGGCGTATGCCACTCCATGGCGCATAAGCTGGGCGCTTTCCATCATTTGCCGCACGGTGTAGCCAATGCGCTTCTGATCAGCGAAGTGATGCGTTTCAACGCGGCGGAATGCCCCAGAAAAATGGGTACGTTCTCGCAGTATGCGTATCCGCACACCTTGCACCGCTACGCCGAAATCGCCGACTTCCTCGGCCTCAGCGGCAAAAACGACAAGGAAAAGCTGGATAACCTGATTGCGGCGATCGAAGAACTCAAAGAAAAAGTGGGTATCAAAAAGACCATTGCCGAGTACGGCGTGGACGAAAAGGCGTTCCTCGAGAGATTGGACGAAATGGTGGAGCAGGCGTTCGACGACCAGTGTACCGGCGCCAATCCCCGCTACCCGCTGATGAGCGAAATCAAAGAAATGTATCTGACCGCTTACTACGGCCGCAATGCCGCAAAGAAAAGCAA
>CAMUPJ010000077.1 GCA_947090725.1 uncultured Clostridia bacterium | reverse complement strand
GCTTGGATGCGGCGGCATTCGCGTCCTCCGCGGTTTCGATCACTTTATCCACGCGCAACCCCGTTTCCGCCGAAATATACAATAGCTTTAAGTAACTCATGAAAGCCAAATCGGTCTTGATTTTCTCGTTGTACTTATTGACGGTAAAACTGTCCTTTTCCACCAAGTCCCACTTATTGTACAAGATGACGCTCGGTTTACCTTGCTCATGCACGAAACCGGCAATCCGCACATCCTGCTCCGAGAGTTCTTCTTCGGCATTGAATACGATAAGCACTACGTCGGCGCGTTTGACAGCCGCCAATGCGCGCAATACGCTGTAACTTTCCACGCTCTCGTCGTCGATACTGCGCTTGCGGCGCATTCCCGCCGTATCGATCAAAATATACTCTTTTCCCTTATACCGAAGCGGCGTATCAATGGCGTCACGCGTCGTGCCGGCTACGTCGCTTACAATTACGCGGTTGAAGCCCAGAAGCCGATTGGTGAGCGACGACTTGCCCACGTTCGGTTTGCCCACAATGGCGATTTTGAGCGCACTTTCCGCGCCGTCCGACTGCACCGCAGGCATCAACTTAACGATTTCGTCCAAAAGGTCTCCCAAACCTTTGGATTGTTCGCAAGAGATGGGAATAGGTTCTCCGAGTCCCAATTCGTAAAAGTCGTACAACTTCTCCGTTTCGAAATTATCCAGTTTGTTGACCACCAAAAGCACGGGACGACCGCATGCACGGAGCATACCCGCCACTTCGTGATCGGTGGACACGAGTCCGCTTTTCGCATCGACGAAAAACAGGATCACGTCCGCCATGTCGATCGCAACGCGCGCCTGCGAAACGATATGTTTGCCCATCGGGTCGTCGGTGCGCAAATCGATACCGCCCGTATCGATCAGAACAAACTCTTTGCCGCACCACTCCGCATCGGACACGATATAGTCGCGCGTCACACCCGGCGTATCCTTGATAATGGAAATACGCTTGCCGCATATTTTATTGAAAAAAGTGGATTTGCCGACATTGGGTCTTCCCACAACGGCAACCAACGGCTTAGACATTGTCTTCTTCTCCTATCAGTCCGCGCACAAAACTCTCTCCGTCGGGCTGAATAATTTTGATGGGCACGCCGAGATCGCGTTCCAAATCCTTTACGGTATACCCGTCCAAAAACACATCGGTAAATTCCCGCAACATAATTCGAGGCAGTATAAGCCGATCTCCCAACGGTTTGCCCTTCAGTTGGCGCAAGAGATCGCTTCCCACAACAAGCCCGGCCACCGTAACGCTCTCGCCGAAAAATTTGTTGCGAATCTCGTATACGTGAATTTTTCCGCCGAATTTTTTTTCTACCTTAGCGGCACATGCGGCAATCAGCGGATATGCCGAAACGCCTGTCGCAATGCTGATTTCGCCCACATTCCCGGCCCGGAATTGCTCCATAGCCGCCTCGAAATCATGCCGGAACGCCGCGATAAGTCCGATCCCATTCTCTATCTGGTAGAAGTCCTCATACGTCTCGTAGGGCGGTATTTGCCGTCCTGCGGCCAAATACAACTCGTCGGACGCAAAAACATACCGCGTGCCCCGCTCCGGCAGTAGCTTTGTCTGCCATTTTTCCACCACATCTACAATGCGGCTTGCACTCTCTTTGTCGATATGCTTCAGCGCCGGATTACAGTTTTTCGTAAGCCCCACGGGAACAATCGCCAGGCTTTCCGTATAGGGCGAAATATCTCGGATCGTTTGGTCCACGTCGTCGTTGATTCCTGGACAATATACGACTTGTGCGTGTACCCGAATGCCGCCGCTGTGCAACTTACGAAGCTGTGCCATGATATCGGGGATCTCCGGCGCCCCTTCCGTTCCCAGCAATTTTTTACGCAACGCATGGTCGGAGGTATGCACGCTTACGTACAGCGGCGAAAGCTTAATACGGATTATCCGCTCCAACTCACGGTCGGTAACATTGGTCAGCGTAACATAATTACCGAAAATAAAACTGTGCCGATAGTCGTCGTCTTTCACACGCAAAGTACTGCGCAGGTCTTCCGGCGGCAATTGGTCCACAAAACAAAACACACAATGATTGCGACAGGAGCGTACGGAAATCTCTCTATCCAATTCCAATCCGAGATCCTCGTCTTCCTCTTTTTCTATCCGGCAATCCGTGATTTCTCCGCCCGAGCGGATTCGCATTACAAAGCATTCCGAACTGTTGTAATAATCATAGTCCAACACATCGATGACAGGATATCCGTCGAAAGCAAGCAATTCGTCGCCCGCTCTAATGCCCAGTTCTGCGGCCACACTGTCCTTTGCCACCGAAAAAATTTTCATATGCAATGATTGTAACACAAAAAGGACGGATTGTCCAACAAAACCGCCCTTTTCCCCAAACAAATAATTGCGTCATCGCCGA
Organism: uncultured Clostridia bacterium; assembly: GCA_947090725.1. GTDB lineage: Bacteria > Bacillota > Clostridia > Christensenellales > Pumilibacteraceae > Pumilibacter. The sequence continues at coordinate 5,950 of CAMUPJ010000077.1, read as the reverse complement.
CTATCAATCGATATCATCATTAAAATAGTCTTCAAACAGATCGTCTTCCTCTTTCAGTGCAGTATACTCGGAGGCGGGGATCGCATTATCTTCCGCGGCTTCCATCTGCACCGCCATTGCTGCCGGTCTGCGCGCGCGCACGGTATGCCCCACCAAATCGACCAGTTCCAAAACAATTCCCCCTACAAGCATTGCAAGCGTCAGAGCATCGAAAATTCCGTTTTGCCCGAGTTGCAACAAATTGTCCGACATGCCGGTAACAAACCGAAACAGCATAGCCGCAATAAAGTCTCCCAAGACGATTCCGCACAAAACAGACGAAACCGTTGCCAAACGACTTCTTCCGATAATAAAGGCAACGGTACCTCCGATAAAACCTATCAACAGAATGGAACCTACGGCGTTACGGTACGTAAGCGGCGGAATGGCGACGCGCGACGCCACGACAATCCCCGCAATTGCCATTGCCCCTACCAATGCGCGTAATAATGCGCCGTTCGGTCCCAGCGCAAACAAAGTCACAACCCCCAGCAATAGCGGCAAGAAAAATCCCGCATAGGAAAAAGAAACACCCGAACCCGTAATCAACGGCGGGAATACTGCGGCGACGGCAAACGCCAGTACCACCAAAAACGCAACCCAATTGGCCACTCCCATTTTTTCGAAAAAACCGCCCGTAATTCCGAAAAATATCAAAACGGCAATCACCGCCAAAACAATCATTCCGATCATAAAAAAATTGCCTCCCATATAAATGGTAGACAATTTTTTATATCTTATACCCGCAAGGCCGATCAGCCAACCCAACTACGAATGGCGGTATTTCCGTTATACGCTGTATTCATATACGAAATAAATTCAAAATTCTTCCACTTCTTTTTGTTAAGATTGGTCACTCTCACGCTCTTGATGCGTATGGGCGGAACGGTACCCACAAAAGCATTGGCACTGCTACCCGTGTTGGTATTGGGATTCTTTTCGTACGCATACAATTCGTCCAAAATGCTTTGCGACGCCTCATCGTCAAATTTGGCGAATGCTACCAAGTTATCCTTGATATTGTTTTGCCCCGACTGATTGGTGAAATTTGTATTATCCTGTCCCAAATTGATAACAAAATCCGCTGCATTCGCATAGTTGAACGACAACACGTATTGTTCGCCGTAACGCATTGCGTCCCCCGAGGAATCTTTACGGAGTCTGTAACCGAATTTTGCGCTTTCGGCTTTCTGACGATCGGAAGTGCTGTCCAAATTCACTATATTGAATTTGCTTCTGGGAATACTTGCGATAAAGTCGGTATCTTCGTACCGCGTATCTCCGCTCGCATAACTCTTGTACGCACCGAAACGCATGTAATTGCGGTCGGGTTGCACGTCGTGCATCAGCACGCCGTCGAAAAATCCGATCTGCGCCAAAAAGATAAAATTGCTGGCCGCAATCGGGCATTCCTCTTCCCAAATCGTCATGGTAAGTTTGCGACCGTCTTCCAACGTGATGGTCGCACGAGGATATTTACTGGAAGAATTCGGCAAGACAAACGGCAACAAAATCGCCGTAAAAATTATCAACAATCCCACAACGACGGACACCGAAAGAATCCATATCTGTTTTTTGGACATACCGTGCGAAACGGCAATCTCCCCTGCTTGTCCATCCGTCGAAAGATTGTCTGCCGCGGAATCCGCAGGATCCGCCGTGCCGCTCTTTTCTTCTTTCGATTCCGTTTGATTTTTGCGCAACGCTTTGCGCTCTTTAGCTGTCAACGAGTACGCCTGCTTGCGTTTCATTTATTCTTCTCCGATTTCCGTATTTGTTTTGTGCATTGCCGACGGCCGTCGCGATGCTCGGGAAGACGCCGATTCGCGGCCGACAGTCCGGTCGGAGCGCGGTTGTGTCGGACGCACGGTTTCCGTTCTGTTTTCCGCGCGACGCGATTCCCGCTCTATTGCTCCCGCAGACGGACGACTGCTCGCCACACGTCTGCCCTCGGAATCGATTACAACGCGACCGCCCGGCAACGGACGGATTTCCGCTCGCCGCAATGTATCGGCCGTTCTCTCGTGGCTCTGACGCCCTTCGCTTTGCGCAAGCGCTTCTCTTCGCCGCGACTCGGTTCTTTCCTGCCCCACAGAATGTGCCGCAGGAATCGCATCGTTATTCGCATGCACAGGCGGTAGCGGTTCCGTATTTTCCGCATACGTTTCCGTATCGGGAACGACAGAAAGAAACGGCTCCTCATGCGGCGCAACGAAAACCGCGGAAGGCTTATCGGAGACCGCTTGCGATTGCACCACAGACGGCGATACTATTTCCTCATGATGAAATGAAACGGCTTCTTGCGCCGCCCTCGGTTCTTCGGCAGTCACGATCTCCGGAGAAGACATTCGTTGCGCCTCGACCGACGTGGGATGCAGTTGTGCATCCATGCGGCGAATTTCGTCTTGTAACCGCACGCGCGACGCTATCTCCGCTTCCGTCTCCGTCTCATGGGCTTCCACAAGCGTATCCCCGACAATCGGATTCCGATACACTGCTTCGTCGCCTTGGATTTCCCTCTGATAAAATACCACTTTTGCGGCATTGAAATACGGCAAAACCCAAATATACCCGAGGCCGCACGTGACAAGCCCCATAAAATACCAACCGATAAACGACAGCGACAATCCGAAATATTTGCCGCAATGCTTTTTCATAAGCGCATTGCTCATCTTGAGCGCATCCTGCGGCTTCATATCCGGATGGGCACGCAAAATGTACGTAGCCATACAGGTACGTAGAGAAAAGATAATGCCCGGCACAATCAAAAGCACCGTAAATGCCAACCACAAAGCAAATTTAAGCAACCGTAACACGATCACCCGTTCGAGATTATACTTATTGAACCCGTCGAATACATGAAACGCATCCACTTTTTCGAAACGATACAACTTAACGTAAAAACCCGTCATACCGTAACCGAACGGCGCCAACATCAGAAGAAACAAAAAGATCAAAATGATGCCGTACCAGATAGCCCACTTGTTGAGCAAAAACAGTACGGTTGTCAATACGGCGATATTGAGCGCAAGCGTATATACCACGCCATACACCAACATGGCCTGATAACGGTTGAGAGCGAAACGCTCCCGCGCTTCCTTTTTAATCTCGCCAATATACATTCTGTAATTATTATAAGCTATTCTTTCGTTTAAGTCAATCCAAATCGAAAATTATTTCGTCGTTTTCCGCAAGATATTCTCCGATATCGACGGAAATCGATTTTCCGCGCAGGTGCGCCAACGGCTCCGCTATCTCTCCGAATACGATGCGCACCGCCCGCAATTTCTGACGCTTGGCCCCTACCATGCGGTTGTGTTCCCGATCACCGTACTTATCATCCCCCACTATAGGACAACCGATGTAGGCCATATGCGCCCGCAACTGATGCGTCCGCCCCGTTACGGGACTGAGCTGCAATACGGACTGTTCCCCACGCCGAAGCACTTTGTACTCCGTAACGATCTGTTTACTGCCGGACACGCAAGTCGGAAATATCCGACAATACGCCTCCTCGGAATCCTTGCGCAAATATGCCGTCAGGCGCCCGCGATCTTCGGGCGGACAACCGAAGACGCGGGTACAATATATTTTTCCGACTTGCCCCTTGCGAAATGCATCTATCAACACCTCTGCCGCCGTAGCACTCTTGGCAAGCATAATCAATCCGGTAGTATTGGTATCCAACCGATGCACGGCCGACACAGACCTGCCTGTTTGCGCCCGTATAAGCGCAGGCAAATCATGTTCCGATTCGAGGTATGGCGGTTTATCCGCTACCATCATCCATTTATCCTCATACACAATCGGCACCTGCGACGGACATACTTTTGCCGGCAAAAAGATTTCCACACTGTCTCCTGCATTCACAGGAACGTCGGCGACCGCTTTTTTGCCGTTCACGCGCACTTCGCCCCGCTTGAGCTGAATTTTGATACGATGGCGCGGCACCCCCGCAACGGCGTCGTACAACACCGCAAGAAGCGTCCCGTCCGCTTGCACTTCTATCCGTTGTTTCACCGTTTCCTACTCTTATCGTGACAGTGCGCGCAATGCCCTTCGCAATAGGCACATTTATGCTTTCCGCGAAGCCAACCGACCAGTGCCGAAACGCTAATCAGTGCCACAAGCGCCACAAGGATGCACCCGATAAAAATCCCCTTATGTAAATAGTACAACAGCCCCACACCGTACACAAGTAGCGATACGATATATGCCACCCCGATTTGCAAGCCGAGACTGAAAAACATCCATTTGACGCCGCTTTCTTTGCGAATCGCCGCCAAGGTCGCCACACACGGCACGTACAATAGCGTAAACGTCATGAACGACAGCGCCGACAGCGACGGATATTTGCCGATGAAAATAGCGCGCACGCCGCCCAGGCTTTCAATACTCGATATCACGACTTCTTTGGCGACAAGACCGCTGAAAAGCGAAGTCACGGCACGCCAGTTCCCGAATCCGAGCGGCTTGAAAACGGGAGCTATCCAACTGCTGACAATCTCCAGAATGCTGTGCGCATCTGTCTTTCCCACCACATATCCCGCCGTAAAAGAGAAATTCGAGAGCAACCATACAATCACGTTCAGGCCGAACACCACTGTCCCCACCCGAATGATAAACACTTTGGTGTTGTGCCAGATCAACTGCCATACACGCTCGGCGGTGGGAAAACGGTACGGCGGCATTTCCATAATAAACGAAAGTTTTCCGCTGCGCATCGGTTTAATGCATTTTTCGAACACAGCCGCCAGCAACAGCGATACCGCCACACCCAACAAATACATACCGAAAATCACCAGCGGCTTTCCCGCAACGAAAAATGCCGCAGCAATCGTTGAATACACCGGCAGGCGCGCACTGCAAGACATAAAAGGTGTGAGAAGCACCGTCTTTTTTCGCATCATTTCATCTTCGAGACCGCGCGCCGTGAGCACTGCCGTCGCACTGCAACCGAATCCCATCAGCATCGTAAAAGCGCTTCGGCCGCTCAGCCCGATTTTGCGAAAAATTCCGTCGGTCATAAAAGCGACGCGGCTGATATAGCCGCTGTCTTCCAAGAGAGCCAAAAAGAAAAACAGTAAAACGATCTGCGGCAAAAATACCAGTATGCCGCCCACACCGTGTATGATGCCGTCTCCCAGCAATCCGACAATCCAGCCCGGACAACGAATTCGCGAAAGCCAATCCGTCAACGGATTGTAAATCAGCTTGTCTATCCCGAGTTCCAACAACCACGTAAAGAAATTTCCGACAAGCCCGAAGGTCACCGTAAAGATAAGCGCCATCACAAGTAAAAAAATCGGCAACGCAAGATATTTATTCAACACCACGCGATCGATACGGGAAAAGCCGAGCATCTTCAGTTTTTCATTTTGCTTGTGCTTTTCGTGATGACGGAAATGTTTGTCTTGCTGTATAGGCGCCGATGCCGCACGCTCGGAATCGGTTTCTATCGGCACGTGATGTTCCGTGTGTTCGTGCATTTCGTGATGCTCGTCGGAAACGCTTCGACTGATAGCCCCTTCGGTGATCTTATCGATAAATTCATACCGCGCCTGTGCAACGCGGGCTTGCCAATCCCCCATAGCGGAAAGAACCTGCATTTGCGCTTCCGACAACTGCAATTTTTCCAACACAAAAGCATCGTTTTCCAACACTTTTATCGCCGCCCAACGCGGTGCAAAACCGGCAGTGGTCGCATTGGCGCCGATCACGGAAATCACGTCATCCAGCGGCAATTTGTCCAGATATGTAAGTTGCACCGTATTGTGTCCGTGTCCGGCAATGTGATCCAAACTGACGTTCATCAGAAGATGCACGTCGCTGTGGTACTTTGCACTCATCGGCACAATGGGAATTTTCAGAACGCTTTCTATACGACGATAATTGAGGACTTTTCCTTGCT
>CAMUPJ010000076.1 GCA_947090725.1 uncultured Clostridia bacterium | reverse complement strand
CAGGCGAGGCCATTCAACCCATCGAGAATCCCATCTCGCCTCGCGGCGGCATTGCGGTCTTAAAGGGCAATATCTGCGAAGACGGCGCGGTAGTCAAGCGTAGCGCGGTATCTCCCAAGATGATGACGTTTGTCGGCAAAGCCAAATGTTTCGACAGCGAAGAAGACTGCGTGCGCGCCATTATGGGCGGCAAAATCCAGAAAGGCGATGTCATCGTCATTCGCTACGAAGGCCCGCAAGGCGGACCGGGTATGCGCGAAATGCTCTCCCCCACTTCCGCTCTGTGCGGCATGGGACTGGACGAAGACGTGGCGCTCATAACCGACGGACGGTTCTCGGGCGCGACGCGCGGCGCGGCGATCGGACACGTGTGTCCCGAAGCGGCGGCAGGCGGCAAAATCGCGCTCATCAAGGACGGCGACAAAATTTCCATCGATATCCCGAGCGGCAGACTCAATCTCGATATCACCGCCAAAGAGATGACGGCGCGCACAAAGAAATACCGTCCCAAAGACGAAGAACCGAGCGGCTGGTTACTCCGCTACAAATATCTCGTAACAAGCGCATCCCAAGGCGCCGTGCTCAAGAAAAAGTTTTAACCTGTTTTAAGACGTACGGTTTGTTTCTCACGCGGAAAGCGTGGGCATGATTAAGGATATATCCATATGCGCATGACCCTTTCGCAAAAAATACTTGCCCACAAAGCGGGTCTCGACACCGTGACGGCAGGGCAACTCATCACAGCCAAACTCGATCTCGTACTCGGAAACGATATCACCTCGCCCGTTGCCATCCGGCAATTGGAAAAAGCGGGAAACCGTAGCGTGTTCGATAAAGACAAAGTTGCGCTTGTGATGGATCATTTTGCCCCCAACAAAGACATTCAATCGGCAACGCAGTGCAAACAATGTCGGGATTTTGCATTGCGCGAAGGCATCACGCATTTCTACGACGTAGGTCGTATGGGCATCGAGCACGCCCTTCTTCCCGAGCAAGGCTTGGTAACGGCGGGCGACCTCGTGATCGGCGCCGACTCGCATACTTGCACGTACGGCGCGCTGGGCGCCTTTTCCACCGGCGTTGGCTCTACCGACATGGCGTACGGTATGGCCACAGGCACGGCATGGTTCAAAGTTCCCTCGGCAATCCGCGTCGTACTCGAAGGCAGACTTGCGCCGCACGTCTGCGGCAAAGACGTAATCCTACACCTTATCGGCAACATCGGCGTAGCCGGAGCGCTCTACCGCTCGTTGGAATTCGTCGGCGACGGATGCCGTACGCTCGACATTGACGACCGCTTTACCGTATGTAATATGGCTATCGAAGCGGGCGCCAAAAACGGAATTTTCGCCTACGACGAAGTTACCGCCGCCTATTTAATCGGGCGCCAAAAACGTCCCGCCGTGCCGTTTTATGCCGACGATGACGCAATTTACGAACAGACGATACATATCGATCTTTCGACGCTTCGCCCCACCGTGGCGTTCCCCCACCTACCCGAAAATACCCATACGGTCGACGAAATCGGAGAAATCCCCGTCGATCAAGTGGTAATCGGCTCGTGTACGAACGGACACATATCCGATCTTCGTGCCGCCGCCGAAGTTTTACGCGGGCGCAAAGTAGCCAAAGGCGTGCGCGCCATCGTGATTCCCGCCACAAACGAAATCTATTTGCAAGCCGTACGGGAAGGACTGATAGAAGCCTTTATCGAAGCGGGCGCCGTTGTCTCTACCCCCACTTGCGGACCGTGTCTCGGCGGCCACATGGGAATTTTGGCGGAGGGAGAAAAATGCGTAGCGACCACCAATCGTAACTTTGTGGGACGCATGGGGCACACAAGCAGTGAAATCTATCTTGCATCCCCCTATATCGCGGCATGCAGTGCGGTACTCGGTAAAATCGGCAGTATAGAGGAGGTCTGACATGACGGGAAAAGTCCACAAATACGGCGACAACATCGATACCGACGTAATTATCCCCGCACGGTACCTCAACACGTCGGACGCAGGGGTTTTGGCTTCCCATTGCCTCGAAGATCTCGACCCAACGTTCGTATCCAAAGTAAACAAAGGCGACTTTTTGGTAGCCGGCAAAAATTTCGGTTGCGGATCGTCGCGTGAACATGCGCCGCTCGCCATCAAATCGGCAGGCGTTTGTTGCGTTTTGGCGGAAAGCTTCGCCCGCATTTTCTTTCGCAATGCCATCAATATCGGTCTACCCATCGTGGAATGCAAACAAGCCGCAGACGACGCCATCGACGGAGACAATCTGCAAATCGATCTGAAATCGGGAAAAATCCACAATCCGCGACTCGGTAAAACTTACGGGATACCGCCCTACCCCGCCGAAATACGGCAAATCATCGAGCGAGGCGGACTGCTGGGAACCCTGTGATTTATTATCGTATCCGATCTTTACGGAGAATGTGCCAACGGAGGATACCATTCTATGGAATATAAAATTGCCGTCCTGCGAGGAGACGGCATCGGCCCCGAAATCGTAGACGCCGCAGTGGGGTGTCTCGACGCCGTAGCCCGGCGTTTCGGCCATACCTTTCAATACAGCTATCCGCTCATCGGCGGCGCCGCTATCGATACCACGGGCATCCCCCTGCCGCAAGAGACAATCGACGCGTGCCGAAGCGCCGGCGCCGTATTGCTGGGAGCCGTAGGCGGCCCCAAGTGGGATTCGCTGGCAGGACACGTCCGGCCCGAAAAAGGTTTGTTGAGCCTGCGCAGTGCGCTCGGCCTGTATGCCAACGTACGCCCCGCTCTCCTGTACGATCAACTTCGCTCCGCCTCTCCCCTTCGTCGCGACATCACGCAAAACGGCATGAACCTGGTGGTGGTGCGGGAACTCACCGGCGGTATCTACTTCGGACCGCGGGGATATCGCGAAGGCAAAGAAGGCCAGGAAGCATTCGATACCGAAGTATACTCCATAGCGGAAATCGAGCGCATTGCCGTCATTGCTTTTCAGATCGCTATGGGACGACGGAAAAAAATTACCAGCGTAGACAAGGCCAACGTGCTGGAAAGCAGCAGACTTTGGAGAGCAACCGTCAACCGCATATCGCAACGATATCCGGAAGTGACGGTAGAGCACATGTTTGTGGACAACTGCGCCATGCAACTGGTAAAAGATCCCTCTCGGTTCGACGTACTCCTCTGCCCCAATATGTTCGGAGACATCCTCTCCGACGAAGCGGCTATGCTCACCGGTTCTATCGGACTTTTGCCCAGCAGCAGTCTGGGCGGAACGAAACTCGGACTGTACGAACCGATTCACGGTTCGGCGCCCGATATCGCAGGCACCGATACCGCCAATCCCATCGCCACCATCCTCGCCGCGGCTATGATGCTTTCCTCTTCGTTTGACCTACTCGAAGAGACGGTGGCCATCGAAAAAGCCGTCAATGCGGTGCTGAGCAAGGGATATCGCACCGCCGACATTTATACACCCGGCGACAAAAAAGTTTCCTGCTCGCAAATGGGAGAAAAAATCGCCCTGGAAATTCGAAAAGCCAAATAAAAAGGAGATAGATCATTATGTTTGAAAAAGTAACCGATTTGCTTGCCAAGTACCTTAAGGTAGACAAAAGCGCCATTACCCGTGATACCGACATACGCAACGACCTCAAAGCCGATTCTCTTGTCGTTGTGGAAATGCTGTTCACGCTCGAAGAAGAAACGGGTATCACGATTCCCGATGAAATGGTGGAAGAACTGACCAACGTAGGCAAGCTTGTGGATTACATCGAAGCCAACGCAACGAAATAGTTCTTTGCCGTAAGGGCGTTATGTGCAAATACGCTTGCACGCATGCCCCGTTCTCATCCGACGCATACGAAAAACTTCGGCTATATTGCAACGCCGAAGTTTTTTCTATACCGAACTTTTTTATCTACGCTCTTCCCCTGCTTTTATTTATAAATCAAAAACACAAACACACCGTTCGGATACCGATAGTAGGGATACGTTGCGGTGTCGGCGTCCATACGGAAATCGGCGTCAGAAACTTTTTTGTAGGCTTCGGCGATTTGCGTCGCATACGCCTCCGGACGGTCAAGCGATATCTCCGCATCGGTAAAGTTCAACTTCAGTTCCGCTTTGCCGATTTTCCGTTTGCTCTTTTTGATTTGTGTAAACACGTCGTTCAGAGACGCTTGATCGGTGATTTCCATAGAATACGTGCCGATCCCGAGCGCCGTCGTTTTGTGGAAAGGATACGTAGTATCGCAAGCATAATTGACCGGCAGATTGTCTCCTTCGACGTGGTGTCCCGTAAGCGGGTCGCGCATATCGGCGTCGGATACGAGAAAATACCCGTGATTCAGTAGATTGTAGCTCTGTTTACCCGCTTTTGCGTGCCACGAATCCATCGTAGCATCCACATTGTACCACACGCCGCGAATATTGACTTTGTTCCATGCGTGGTCGATATATTCCCCTTCGGCATAATACGAACCGGTCACGCGAATACAACTGATCTGCTCTATGCCGCATAAGAGTAAAAACGCTTTGCTGAAACCGTCGCACACCGCCTTGTGATTGACGAACACGCCCGCCAAGCCGAACGACGGATCGTCTCTGTCTATATTGCTCGACGCCAACAAATCGAAATCGTAGGTAACCGTGTACGCCAGATAATCATGGATCGCGTGCACGCGGTCATAATCGGAAAAGTCGTTTCGGATATAGCGATCGAGCACCGCTACGGCCGCCTCGTATACCTCTTTGACCTCGGGTAACGCCTGTGTGAAATCGGGTCGGTATCCCGTACCCGACTGCGGTTTGTACACGATCTCCAACAGTTCGTCGTACTGCGCGGCAAGCGTTGTCGTCGTAAAGCCGCGCGTCGATACGCCGTCTATCGGACGAACGGGATTTTCTTCCTTTTGCGCTTCTTCTATGAGATGCGGCAATATATCGCCGCTCTTCTTGTTACCGAACAGCGAACACCCGCCGAAAAAAGCGCACAAGCATCCCAAAAGCACGGCAATGACGCTTACGGAAATCCATCTTCTGAAAACTCGCATATCCTCTCCCTCGGGGCCTTTTGGGCGCAACCGATCAATAGTTCTTGCGCAGCTTAAATGAATACGTTACCGTCACGGTCTGCGCACCGCGACGAAGCACAATCTGCATCGGCTCGGTGCCGAGCGACGAATCGTGTATATATTCGAGACATTCGGCAAAAACGGAAGCGTATTCGGTCTGCGGCGTGACGTCGAGCGCACCGATCTTGCATACGATATCGTTCACCTGCGGCAATCCGCCCAATATCTCGAAAGGCGGATTGGCTTCGTCATACAAAAGCCCGTTGATTTTGAGTCCCTCGGGCGCAAAACGTGCCGAAAAGGAAAATGCGGTAAAAATCAGATCCACCGTTTTGTCGGCATCCCCGTACAGATCGGCCGAAACATACAGTTTATTGATCTGTCCGCCGCTGCGTTCCTTCAATATCTGCCGTGCGATTTTTTCCGCAATCGCGTACGGAACGGAGAAACTCATGCCGTCCACTTCCCGTCCGTCCGCTTTCACCGTCTGATAGGCATTGATCCCCACAATTCCGCCCTGCATATCGAACAGTCCGCCGCCCGACATCCCGCCGTTGACGGGACTTGTCACGGCGTACACCGGCACGACTTTTTTCGCAGAGGAACCCGTTTCGTCCACCTGCAACATACGGTCGGTCTGCGAAACAATGCCGTCAAACGCGGCGATACCGTAGCCGAGGTTGTTGCCGACCGCCAGAACCTGCATTCCCACCGTCGGCGTATCGGACGGACGAACCGCTTTGGCGCCATAGTCCCCTTCCGCTTCCAAAAGGGCAATATCGTGATAGCTGTCGAATCCGAGCACGGTAGCGGCAATCTTTTCGCCGTGTTGCGTAAAACGCACCGAAACGGGCGCGCCCTCTTCCACCACGTGATGATTGGTCAGAATGTACGTCTTGCCGCCATCGATCTTATACACTACGCCGCTGCCCGCTACGGAAGCGCCGTATACCTGCACGCACGAAGAGCGCACCTGCCCGAATACTCGGGCATACGAGGGAGCGTCAACTCTTTTGCGGCAAGAAAAAACGAGAGCAACGACGGAGAGAATCACCGCCACCGCCGCAAGCGCCGCGGCGATCCAAACCACCGCGTGCGGTTTATCTTTTTGGGGTGCGGGCGACGGATTTCCGTGCACCGCGTTGTGTTCGTAAATTTCCATACTGTTCTCCGCCCGCATTCCTCAGACCCGACGAATGGTTCCGCCGTAATAAGAAGCCAATCCGCCTTCCACATTCCCCCAATCGATGGGCGTCATGCCGTTTTGTTGCAAAAATTCGTTGGCTTGCGAAAAGTGCTTGCAACCGAAAAATCCGCGGCTTGCCGAAAGAGGACTGGGATGCGGCGACGTGAGCACCAAATGCCGATCGGCGATGAGACTCTTTTTCGCGCCCGCGCCCGCGCCCCACAGAATGAACACGGCCGGTTTCGTGCGGGCACTGACGGCACGGGTCACCGCATCGGTAAATTGTTGCCAACCGAGCGATGAATGCGACTGCGGCGTCGCTTTGCGCACCGTAAGCGTGGCATTGAGAAGCAGCACCCCCTGCTCTTCCCACCCAAGCAGCGTACCCACGCGCGGCATCTTTACGCCGATGTCGTTCTCGATCTCTTTGTAGATATTCACCAGCGACGGAGGAAGCGGTATTCCCTCGTTGACGGCAAACGCAATCCCGTTGGCTTGTCCGTCTCCGTGATACGGGTCCTGTCCCAAAATCACCACTTTTACATCGTCGTAGTCCACCATACGAAGCGCACGGAAAATAAGATCATGCGGCGGAAAAACGGTATACTTTCTGTATTCCTCTTCCACCTTTTCCGTGAGCGCGGCGTAATACGGCGCCGTAAACTCTTTTTCCAAAATTTCATCCCAATGATTTCCGATTTGATGCATAGCGTATTTTCTCCGCTATTATTGTAACATATCGGTCGGGTGCGCGTCAAGAACGGAGGAATATTTTCTCTCCGTTTGCGCATATTAGTTATGTACCAAAGAAAAAGCCTTTCCGCGCGGGGTGCCCTTTTGCCGGCGGAAAGGCAGATACATACAAAAAATAACCGAATTACAGCATATTGACCGCTTTCAGCATGATATCCAATAAGCCGCTGTCGCACAGGGAATAAAACGATACTTTCCCCTGCCTCCGAACTTTAACGGCGCCTATGGTTCTGAGATTGTGTAACTGGTGGGAAACGGTAGTCTGATTCAGTCCCAGCGACAAACTCAGATCGGTCACGCACATCTCGGTAATGCTGAGTGCGGAAATCAATTTCAGGCGCGTGCTGTCGCCCAATGCGGCAAAAAAATCGCTCATCGCGGCCAACGCGTCTTCCTTCGGCACAAATTCCCGCACCAATTCCAACGTTTTGCGATCGATCAACAATCTGTCTGCCGCTGTCATATCCACGCCCTCCCATGCATATAGTTTAATATAAACATATGCGAAAATGCAAGCACATGGCATGCGCTTTTTTTGCCGCAAAAACGCGAATAACGGAGAGACATCATGAATCAAGACGATATCTATAATCTTTTATTGCTATTGCTCCTCATGAGCAACGAGCGGGAAAACGACGAGAACGATTGCCGCTCTACCCGTGGCTCGCTAAACGAGCTGATACTTGCCTCTATGCTTCTCAACAGCTGTAATTCGCGTGACACCGATTCCCGTTCCGTCACCCGTGACGCATGCGGAAGGATCCGAAACAACGACACCAATACAACGTTTTAGTGCGGCAAAATCCTCGCTCGACACAACGAAAAATCGGCAGAACCTCTGCCGATTTTTATATTCTCACATAAATGTTTCCGTAGCCTTACATTTGTTCGGGGGCTTGAATCAAGAGAAGCGCCAATCCGTTCTTCAGCGTGTTTTTGACGCATTGTGTCAAAAGCAGGCGTGCGGCTGTAGTCGGCGCGTCGTCGGAAATCACGCGGTGGTTGATATAAAAGCGGTTAAAGCTCTGCGCAAGATCCAAAAGATAACGCGAAATAAAACACGGCTCGTATTTTTCCGCCGCTTCCTCCACCACAGCGTCGAAGCGGTTTATAAGAGAGATAACGTCTATGCTTTCGTCGTCGCACAATACCGACCAATCGACGTTATCGGGCTCTATATCCGTTTTGCCTCCCTTTTGCAGTATGGACGCGCAACGAGCGTGCGTGTATTGCAAATACGGAGCCGTCTCGCCGTCGAACGACAATGCTTTATCGTACGAAAATACCATGTCCTTGATGCGCGAAGCGGAAAGGGCGGAAAATACTATAGCCCCCACTCCCACAGCTTCGGCGACTTCGTTCCTGTCTTTTAAGTCGG
>CAMUPJ010000075.1 GCA_947090725.1 uncultured Clostridia bacterium | reverse complement strand
ACAATTCGCTGATTTGCTGGGCGATGCTTTCGCTTTTCGTCACCGCCAACACGGTATCGTCCCCCGCTACACAACCCAATATATCGGCGTTTTCCAACCGATCCAACATCATACCGGCAATATTGGCACTACCCGGCATTGTCTTGATAACGACGATATTCCCGGCATATACGATGGAAGCTACCGAATGTTTGAAAATATTGATAAGTTTTCCCGAAACATTGCGGTCGGAAAACTCACGGACATATTTTTGGCGTTTCCCGTCAAAAGGTACCTTTACGATCCCCAATTCCTTTATATCACGCGAAATGGTTGCCTGCGTGGCGTGAAAACCCGACTCTTTGAGCATGCGCGTCAAATCATCCTGTGTTTCCACGATATTTTCGGTAATCAACTCCAAAATTTTAACTTGTCTCGCATTTCTCGTCATTCGTTCTGTAGATCTCCCTCTTTCGGCGTAATACTCCATGTGTTCAATTTCCGCAATAATCTTTCGTAAAAGCTTCCGTTGCGAAGACGCACAAACAACGCTTTTTTCTGCGCTTTGAAAATCCGAATGGTTTTCTTTTCCGGCAAATTACACACGTTTTTTCCGTCGGCAATGACCATTGCATCGTCCGCACGCGCCACCAAAGTAATTTCGATTTTTTCCTCGTCGCCGATGACGATAGGACGCGAATGCATGGAATGCGAGTTGATCGGTGTAAGGGAAAAAACATTTGCCGTGGGGCTGATAACCGGCCCTCCCGCCGACAGAGAATACGCCGTGGATCCGGTAGGTGTGCAAACCAAAAATCCGTCGCAATAGTGTTTATCCACCGGACTTCCCGCAATATCGATCTGCAACATGATCATTTTGGATACGTTGCGGCGGGTTATCACAATTTCATTGAGCGCGTATACGCGTTTTCCGTTCAACTCGGCACACAGCATTGCCCGTTGTTCTACGATATAACGACGCTCGACAATATCCTTCGCCAACAAATCAAAATGTTCCGGTTCGGCCTCTGTGAGGAATCCGACTTTCCCGAGATTCACCCCCAATACGGGAATCTTTTTAACGGCGCACCATTTGGCAATCGATAGCATGGTACCGTCGCCGCCGATTGCCAAAAGTATATCCAAAGCCACCGTATCGCTTTCGGCAAAAAAATTATCGCATTCGACTTTGCCCGCAAGATTCTCGTGGGCAAAACAAGAAATTCCCACAGCGGATAAACTTTTCAGCAGGCGCTTCGTAACAGACAAATCTCTGTCTTTATATACGTTTGTATATATCCCGGCGTTCATATCACCATTATACAAGAAACTTAATAAATATTCAAGTTTATTGCATAAAAAACATCAAAAGTTTTTCAGATGTTTCAAAATGCCTTGTGTGGAAATATCTGCCGATTCCAACGAATGTTCAATCGAATAATCCTCCAAAAAGACATCGGGAAACCCGATTGCTTGCACTTGCGCCCGCAAACCTTTCGAATGCAGATACGTCAGCACAGATTGTCCGAATCCTCCCGCCAAAGCATTGTCTTCGATTGTCAGAATACAATTCCCCTCACGATTGATGCTGTCGAGATATTCCGTGTCGAGCGGCTTGATAAAGCGCGCGTTGACAAGATGCACATCGGCAATCGGCATGGCGGCATCTATAGCACGCCCCCCTACTGCCAGTATAAAAATTTTCGACTTACTCTGTTTCAGAATTTCCCATTTCCCGTAAGTTATATCGGCACATTCGCCGTCTTGCGTATAACTTTTCGGATAGCGGATAGCTAACGGATATCGATACGTCAGCGACCAGCGCAACATGCGTTCCAATTCGACGCCGTTTCTGGGCGCGAGAATCGTAAGATTGGGGATAATGCCGAGATAGCTCAGATCGTAAATCCCCTGATGCGTAACACCGTCGGCGCCTACCGCGCCGGCACGGTCGATTACAAAAGTTACGCCAAGGTTATTCAAGCACACATCGTGCAGAATCTGATCGAATCCGCGCTGTAAGAAAGTCGAATACACGGCAAAATACGGTTTAAGCCCGCCTACCGCCAAACCCGCCGCAAGCGTAACGGCATGTTGCTCCGCAATTCCCACATCATAACAACGTTTCGGAAACAGTCTGCCGAATTCCGTCAGTCCCGTACCGTCGGACATAGCGGCGGTAATTGCCACAATACTCTCGTCTTTTTCCGCTTCCGCACACAAGAAGCGTGACAGTACCGAGGAGAAAGTATTTTCCCGCTCTGCTCCGAGCGGTTGTATCCCGTGAAATTTGGAAGGGTCGGATTGCGCCACGGGATCGCCCTTTCCTTTTTCGGTAATAATATGAATCAGTACAGGGCCTTTCTCCCCTTTGACATGCTTGAAAACGCTGACCAGATTGGCCAGATTATGTCCGTCTATAGGTCCGAAATACTTAATCCCCATTTGCTCGAACATTTTATTGTTTTGCATCAGAGATTTAAGTCCGTCTTTCGTTTTGTCCAAAGCTTTATAAATGTGGTGTCCGAATAACGGTATCCCCATCAGCCCCTTTTTTACGGTATATTTCAGATGGGAATACCGTTTACTGAGCCGAAGTTTGGAAAGATACTGACTCATTGCACCGACGTTTTTGGAGATGGACATTTTGTTGTCGTTGAGCACGATCACCATCTTCGTTTGTGCCGCGCCGATATCGTTCAGTGCTTCGAATGCCATTCCGCCGCTGAACGCACCGTCTCCGATGACGCTGACCACTTCGTGATTTTCGTTGCGACAGTCACGCGCACGCGCATAGCCCAATCCTACCGACAGCGAGGTAGAACTATGCCCCATGGTAAACGCGTCGTATTTGCTTTCCGTTAAGCGCGGAAACCCGGAGATCCCGCCGTTGGCTCGCAATTCCGCAAAGCGATCCGCTCTGCCCGTAATAATTTTGTGCGCATACGCTTGATGCCCTACGTCCCAGAGAATTTTGTCGGTGGGACAATCGAATACGTAATGCAATGCAACGGTGAGTTCTATTGCCCCGAGACTGGATGCCAAGTGACCGCCGGTATGTTGCACGGTTTCCATGATAAAAGCACGCAAACCGTCGCAGTATTCGAGCAGTTCGCTGTAGTTCAACTTCTTTAAGTCTTCGGGCGAATTTACTTGTTCAATACAATTTTCCAAATTTTATTCTGTCCGTATCATGAAGTTTTCGGTAAGTTCCGTAAGAAATTCCGCATTTTTCATTGTCTGCAAAATTTGCAGTGCGGCTTCGGTTTTTTCGCGCAAAGCCGATTCCGTTTTTTCCTTGCCGTATACGTTGAAATAGGTGTTTTTATCGGCCGTATCACTGTCCTGATCCAATAAATCATCGCGCAATTGAAAACAATAGCCGAATAATTCCCCGAAAGCCTCGGCCGATTGCAATTGTTTGTCACCCGCGCCGGCAAGAAGCGCGCCGGCTTTTACGGCGGCAACAATCAATGCGCCGGTTTTGTTTTCGTAAATATAGTCTATATCCTGTGCAAATCGTATGGGAGCCAAATCACACACCTGCCCGCCGATAAGCCCGTCACCGCCGGCGGCATGCGACAATACGCTTCCCGCCTTTATATAATTGTCTTTTCCGTCGCCCAGCTCTATTGCCGACAGAATCAGTTCGTATGCGAGGTTCAGGAGCGCATCCCCCGCCAGCACCGCGTTGGCTTCCCCGAATTTTTTATGGCAAGTCGGTTGCCCCCTGCGAAAATCATCGTTATCCATGCACGGCAAGTCGTCGTGTATCAAAGAATACGTGTGAATACATTCCACCGCTAATGCAAAACGAATTGCCGACACATCCACTCGGCCGCCGAACATGCGTGTTGCTTCCAATAACAGAATCGGTCGCAACCGTTTCCCGCCGTTCTGCAAACTATATGCGACGGCCTCACGCAACGATTCGGGATACGCACGCAAACCGTTTACGAGGATATGCAAATACGTTTCGAATTCTTCTTTTCTGCGGCCGTATTCTTCGGCGAAATTCACAACGCTTCTCCTTCGCTTCCTTTGAGCATGGCATCCAATTCTCCGCGCATAGCTTCGATCTTGCCCTTGCTTTGATTCAGCTCGTCCATACACGTGCGTACCAAGCGTATGCCGCTTTCATACAGACGAATCGCCTCTTCCAAAGGCAAATCTTTATCATCCAGTTTGCGGGATGTCTCTTCCAATGCTTTCAAATTTTTTTCGAGTTCCATAGCGTCCTCCGAGTTTAACGCAACGAATGCGTCTGCTTCTTTTCCGTTATCTTGGCTGTGATGGTTCCGCCTTGTACCATCGCGCGGATTTCATCCCCTACGTTCGTACTCTCGTATGTCACCGCACCGCCGTCCGATCGGTACAATTTCGCGTACCCCATAGAAAACATGCGCAAAGGATTATTGCTGTTCAAACGATTTACGGCAGATTCCAAACGCACCCGCGTATGCGACTGATGCGTTTCCGTTTGGTTACGTAGGCCTTGTGCCAGAAGCGCCGTATGGGCATATAAGTCGGATATTTTATGCTGTGTTTTTACGTTCATATTTTCGATCAACGCAAAAATCCTGCTGCGGATTCGTTCCGATTTGACCATACTCTTATAGGAAAGCATGGCCGCTTGTTGATACAACACGTTTGTTTTTCGCGTCAGGACCTCCCGCATATTCTGCTCCAAAAGGCGCATAGCGGTAACAAAACGCGTCCATGTCTCTTCATTGCGACGACTGATATATTCTCCCGCCATGCTGGGCGTTCCCATCCGTACGGTGGCGGCAAAATCACACAGGGTAAAGTCCGTTTCATGCCCTACGGCAGAAAGTGTCGGCGTATTACAAGCGGCAATTGCGCGAATCAATGCCTCTTCGTTAAATACGCTTAAATCATCCACACTGCCGCCTCCTCGTGCCAAGACGATCAGATCGTATTGGCAGGCATCGGCTTCCCGTATTCGCTCGATTAGGGTCAACACAGCGGTTTTTCCCTGCACCGTAGCATTATAAACGTACACGTCGGTAAATCGGCGCTTGCGATGCACCGTTTCGCAAAAATCGTGAATTACGGCGCCCGTTTCACTGGTGATCACGGCTATACGACGAATCACCGCAGGAATTGCTTTTCGATTGTCAAACAGACCTTCGGCTTGTAACTTATCGCGCAAAGCATTGAACTGTGTAAGAAGTGTGCCCACCCCGACTTTTTGTATACTATCGAAAACGAAAGAGACTTTTCCGTTGCGCTCATAAAAGCGAACACGCCCGGAAAGCGATACTTTATCGCCGATGGCAAACGGGGCGGTGACGGCAAAGCAGACGCAAGCAAGAAGGCTGTCTTTTTCGCGAAGGGTCAGAAACGTGGTGCCGTTTGTCTGCTTGAATTCGTAAATTTCGCCTTCGACATTTAAGTTGTGCAATACCAGCTCGTCTTCGAAGACGCCTTTGATATAGGTATTGAGTTCCGTTACGGAAAGCGTGCGACTACGCATTGTGCATTTCCGCCGTTGTTACGGTATTCCCAAGCAACATTGCAATGGTCATCGGCCCAACGCCGCCCGGCACGGGCGTAATATATCCGGCGACTTGCGCGGCTTCATCGAAGCATACATCACCGTACAGTTTGTCCTCTCCGCGGTTCATTCCGACGTCAATCACAATCGCCCCCGGTTTAATCATATCACCGGTAACAAATTCTTTGATGCCGACAGCCACAACCAATATATCCGCTTGCTTTGTAATGCTTTTGATATCTTGCGTACGGGAATGCGCAACGGTTACGGTAGCATCGTTTTGCAAGAGCAACAACGCCATGGGCTTTCCCACAATGTTGCTACGCCCTATCACAACCGCATGTTTTCCCGCAATAGGCACGCCGGTGGAACGAATCAACTCGATACAACCGTGCGGCGTACAGGCCGGCAAGCAAGGATTACCCAACAGTAAATTCCCCGCATTAATCGCATGAAATCCGTCCACGTCTTTTTGCGGCAAAATGCGCTCGAGAATGCTACGTGCATTTATATGCTTGGGAAGCGGCAGTTGCACCAAAATTCCGTCGGTCGAGTTATCCGCATTCAAGGTATCGATAAGTTCCGTCAATTTCGTTTCCTCCGTTTCGGAGGGCAAATAGTACGCGGCGGATTGAATGCCGACTTCCTCGCATGCGGCAATTTTATTGCGCACGTAAATTTTGCTGGCCGCATTATCTCCCACGAGAATGACAGCCAATCCTATACGTCTGCCGCAACGTGCCGAAAATGCTTCCGCACGCACCTTTAATTGTGAACGGATTTGTGTGGCAACAGCTTTGCCGTCAATGATCTTCGCGCGCATGCAACAATTCCTCTTTATGAGAAAGTACCGAAGCCAAGATACCGTTTACGAAAGCGGTGCTCTTTTCCGTAGAATACGTGCGACTCAATTCGATCGCTTCATTCACCGCAACTTTTTCGGGAATATCCTCCCGCAACAAAAGCTCGCACGTTGCAATCAGCAACGCCGCCAAATCGGTTTTATAGATTCGGTCGAAAGCAAAATCTTTGCTGTACCGGGCAACGACGCTTTTCAGAAAATCATAATTTTCCAGCACGGCGTCATAAAGTTCCTTGGTAAAATCCGCATCCGTAGGCGCGGCGCTTTCACAAAGAATTTCCATAGTAAAATCGTTGCGTTCCCACGTCTCCAAAAACTCATAGACGAGGCGAAATGCGTTTTCTCTTGCTGATGTTCTGCTCATACGTCCTCAAAAAATAAAACTATAGGCCTTAATTGCTTAAAGCCTATAGACTGCCGAGACGGAATTTGCCGCCTACAGCGTCGATGGGTCATTGTCATCCGTCATGGTAATACCCAGGATATTGACATTGACCACACCGACCTTGTATTTACTCATGGTTTCAACACTGCGCTTGATGTTTTCCTGCACACGAAATGCTACATCCGAACAACTTACGCCGAACGATACGTTGATGAAAACGTCAACGTTTACCGTATTGCCGATCATTTCCGTACGGATGCCTTTCCCCTGCAACGATGCGACGCCATTGATTTCCTGTACGGCAAGTACAATGATGGATGAAATCAAATTGCGCCCATATGTTACGTCGCCGGTAAAGTTTGCATTGTAACGGCTCTTGAGCGGCATACGGTACTCCTTTCCATTTTCTTTCGTATAGTATAACACATGAGCGCAAAAATTTCAATCAAAATCACACATGAAAATTATTCCACCGGAATGATTCTTACATCATTGGCCGTTTTATCCGTTTCGGTAACGATGATGTCCAACACCTGCGCAACTTCGGCTTCGGTCAATTCATCCGATTTGATAATGATATTCACGCTTTCCGTGGTGGCGGTCACAATCGCATCCTCGAATCCGAGCGCTTTGATAAGCCCTTCCAGTACAAGCTCGAGATCCATGTTTTTGGTTAACGCAAGTTTCTGCGCTTCCGCATCGCGAACGGCTTCCGTAGTAGAAGCTTCGTTGTTGATAATGGTATCGAGATACAAGATGGTCTGATCTCTTGTTGTCTGTCGATCGGTACGATACGTCGTAAAGAAATTTCCGTAAGTCACTTCGCCGCCCGCGGCATTGGCCTTTGTCGATTTGTTGTTCAGAAAGATGTTGAGACATCCTGTGACGACGAGCAAAGCCACCATTCCGACGAGAATAAAGATTTTCTTCTTTTTACTTAACATGCTTGATTCCTCCAATTATTTTTTGTTACTTCATTGCATACACGTTGATTTTGCTCTGCGGTATATCCAGCAGTACGGACACCGCATTCATAATATCCAGTTTGACCGCAATATTGTTTCCTCCTTGACAAATTATTATGACGCCAAGCGCTTTGGGATACAATTCTTTCAGCACAATCGGCGAGCTTGACCCTTGCGATTGGATAATCGTCGGGGTGGTCGTTATGTTGTTTCCCGAATTGCTTGTGGCATAAGCGATTACGGTTTCTACCCCCGACTCCCAACTGATCATGACCTTTGTATTTCCGACGCCTTTCATGGCTTTCAGAGCAGTGGCAAGTTCGGCTTCGGTACGGGCACAATAGTCGTTTACCGCGGCAACTTGCTTGTTTTCCGATTTGGCGGAAGAACTGCTTTTAGCGGAAAAGTATAAGACGAGCATGAGCACTACGGCAATAACGGCAACGATGACTTCTATGGATTTCTTTTCTTTCAGAGAAGCAAAAATTTTTTTGATTTTGGAATCGCTACTCATATAGGTCAATCACTTCCTTTTGCACTGCAAGCACCCGTGAAACCGCATTTCGTACCAGCTCATACTTATTTATATGCGCAGATTGTCCTACAATGACAACTTGGCTCAAATTTATTTTGACAGCGCTTATAATCGGTGCAGAACCGCTGAAATCCCCTTCAAGCTGTACTTCTTCCAAAGTGATTCCCTCTTCTTTCAGGGCGGCTTTCAGCCCCA
>CAMUPJ010000074.1 GCA_947090725.1 uncultured Clostridia bacterium | reverse complement strand
ATTCCAAAATTCACTCCACTTTTCTCCCACTGCATCCGCAAGCACGTGTACCCACGTTGTATTGCTCTCCAAAATGCGAGCATCTACCACTTGCACCGAATTAGGTATCTCCAATTGCAACAACATGGGACACGCGGCAAACGCATATGCGTCGATCCGTTCTACAGCTTCCATAGATACGGATACAAGCGCAGAACATTCAGAAAACGCGTACTCGCCCACTATTTTTATCGAAGCCGGGAGCACCGCTTCCCGTAAATTGTCGCAACCAAAAAATCCGTATCGGGAAATTTCCGTCACGGGAATTCCTTTATATGTTTCGGGAATGACCAATCTTTGGAGCGTATGACGACCGACGGTGGTGGCGCACACGCTGTAATGTTCGCCGTTTTCGTCTTCTACTTTGCTATACAGCAATTCTTCTTCAGCCGCCGCATACATAAACTTGATTTCCGTGATAATATTTCCCTCGTTCCAATTTTCTTCCCACGCCGTGCCGATTGTGCCCATTACATATACTTGCGCCGTACAATCGGCAAAAACTTTACTGCCCATGCTGCGTACCGAAGCGGGAAGAATCACATCGTATAATCTGGAACATTTGCCAAATGCATTATTTCCGATCTGTTCCGTCTCTCCCAAGTTTATGGAACGCAGTTGCGAACACCCGTAAAATGCATTCGTTCCCACAATCTTTACCGTAGACGGCAATACGACCCTTTGCAAATTTTTCAATCCCATAAATCCGCCGCTCGATACTTCCGTCACAGTATATTCTTTGCCGTTTTGTACAATATGTGCGGGAATGATCGCCACTGTCCCGTCCGAAGACGGCATTTTCGATACCCGCGCCGTTCCATCGGACAATACAATAATATTCAGATCGATAAGCGTCTCGTTTTCTGTCACATACCGTTCTTGCCAAAAGAACGTCGGTGCGCGGTTGTGCTCTTTCTTCCATAAAAGCACCTCTGCATCGTCGTTGAATACACTGTACAGCGATATCATTTCCAACGCGCTTCCGTGTGCCGTAATGCCGTCGGCTTTTCCGTCGCCGACCGAAGACAACCCGCAATCGTCATTGAGCCAATGACAATTCGCCGTCATTGTATTTTCGCTCTTCGTTGCAATGAATCCGCCCGCATTTACCGTATGCGCTTGATCGGAAATACCGTATATCTTCCCCGCAAAGTAACCGTTGCGAATGGAGTCACCCGTCGCGCTTTCCGCAAATCCACCCGCGGAACCGTTGTCGCTCCGAACGTACAGCTCGGAAACGGAATAACAATCCGCGATGCTACTTGTTTGCCCGTCAATGCGTTCAAATGCGCGTATCAATCCCGCAACACGGTTACCGCGCACTGTCCCCGAAGTATAACAAGCTTCCAAATGTCCCGCAAAAGTTTCCGCAAATCCGCCGACATCTTCCCCCGCCACATCGCAGGCTGCAAAACTGCCGTAAACTTCGTCCGCTGTACTGCGGCAAACAAATCCCGCCGCAATCTTTCCTACAATTTCTCCCGTCACGGAGCAATTTTTGATTTCGTTTTCCGTGCTTTCCGCAAGTAAACCGCCAATGTACGCATTTGCTCCGTGAAGATAGCGACCGCCGAAGTGACTTCCGATGATTTGCGATTGATTGCATGCGTATGCCAAACCGCCTGCATACGCAATGGATTTCCCTCCGATCGATACATATGAAACGCAGTTCACAATCTTACCGCAAAAATCACCGACAAGACCGCCGACATAACCGCAAATCGAACTGTCCGTGTCTTCTACGGGAACGCAAGCAATGCTTCCGCTTACATTGCAATCCGAAATTTGCCCGACGGCCTTCCCGAACATTCCGCCCGTAACGATTCGCGCAGTCGTATCCTCCGTATATACGGATATGCCCACAGAAGCATTGCAGTTTTTCACCGTTCCTTCCATGCGTCCCGCAATACCGCCGATTTCCGCATCGCACGACGAAAAATCGGAAGCGCTTATACCGAACCCGAACCCCGGTTGCCATTTGCCGCACGAGATTGACGCATTCACCCTTACATCGGCAATCGTGCCGTAAGACACGCCGCATAAACTTCCCACACACAAAATGTTTTTTGATAGATCTATTTTTTTATATTCCAACCGAATTTCGACCGCATCGAGAGTAAGATTCTTCACTTCGCTTTGTTCGCCGAGTACACCGAGTAGCGACGGATAGTTTTTCTCGGCGGCCGTCGTCTGCGTTATGCACACGTTGCGGACGGTAAACCCGTTGCCGTCCAGCGTTCCCTCGAACCGCGTTTCGTCGTCGAATACCGCCGTATGCTCCACTCCCGCATAGCTTATGTCCCCCAGCATCGCATAGTACGCGTCGGGAAACATCCGCATATTCCGTATATCTTCCGCATCATGCAGGATATACGGCCGCGTTTGCGTCCCCTGCCCGTCGAACACGCGCCGAAACCGCGCCGTTACGCTCCAATCGCGCCCTTTTACTATATCGCTTCGCGTCGCCTCTTGCTTCCCGTCGCTCCACTCGGCGAATACGCATCCCGCATTCGCAACGGCCGTTACTTCCTGCGTCGTCTCTCCGTAGTACAGATTCTGCGACGTACTGCCGCTGATGCGTCCGTCGCTCTCCGCATAGTACGTTACCGTTGCGCGTATCCGCTCGAACCGCGCCCGCACCGATAGGTTCACCGCGGCGATATCCTCGCGGGATTCCCATCCGAAGCCGTCGCTCCACCCCGCGAACCGATACCCTTCGTCCGGCATCGCCGTCACTTGCGTCGCGCGTTTTCCCTCCGCGACCGTTTGCTCCGCTTCCCCTTCGATCCGTCCGCCCGCTTCGGCAGAATACCGCATCGTATACGTTACGATCGGCGCGGGTTCGGCTTCGCGGAAACTCGCCCGCACCGTTTTCGACGCCTGCACGTCCGTATCGGTGCGGCGCGCGGAAATATTCCCGTCGTCCCACCGGTCAAATACGTACCCGACGTCCGGCACGGCATACACGTATTCCGTACTGCCGCCTTTCTCCACTCTTTGCTCCGTCGGCCCCGTCAATCTGCCGTGTTCGCCCGCTTCGTAGCGGATCGTATACGTCGTTTCCCCGTCGCTCGGATTCGGCGGCGTATCCTCCCCCGGCACCGTCACGTCCGGCGGCGTGACGGGCGTTTTGCTCTCCTCTTTTCCGCAAGCAAAACAGCACATCGAGACCGCTAAGAGTATCGCTATGCATACCGCCCATCCTATCCCTCGGCTTTTCCTCTTCATCTTCCTTTCCTCCTCTCGCTTGCCTTTCACGTCCTGCCGTCACCTTCTTCAGGCGACACTTCTTATTATCAGTATAGCATCATTCCCTCTTTTTGTCAATACCCCATTTTTTTGCGACAATAAAAAACTCCCAATACAAAACATATCGGGAGTTTTACTTTCAAACGGCTTGTAATTGCAATCAAGCACTTAGTTTTTAGTTACCGTATTTTTGTTTTTCTTCACCAAAACCAGCACGAAAGCTACGGCAAGTCCCGCAGAAAGACAACCGAACACGACTGCCAAAGCCAAACTTACCGCCGAACCGCTACTTGCGGAGACGGAAGGCGTGGTCGGCGGCACAACGACGTGGGCAGCGATCTCCACGGTACCGGTCACAACATCGTAGTAGTGACTGTCAAACGGCTCGAAAATCCAATCGTAGGAATGCACACCTTCTTTAAGAGACTGTCCTTCCACGAAGCGCACACGTCCGTGTATATTGTCCGTACTGATGCCGGGCATATAGTCGCCCACCACAAAGTCATAATCGGATACGTGTACGGTAATCGAAAGCACATGCTTTTTCACGACAATATCAAAATACTCTTTTTGGTCACCTATCGCCGCACACAATCTTGTGCTCCCCGCACCGATAGCGGTCACATTGCCGTCGGCATCCACAGTCGCCACGCTCTCGTCCTCCGACGAATAGTAAACCTTAACGTCGGTAAGGTTCTTGCCGAGAAGTGCAAGCGACGCTTTCACGCAAACATTTTCGCCTACGCGAACGGACTCGGCAACTTCGGTGTTTTTGCGTAACGTTGCAACACGCCCCATACTCTCTTCATACACGACTTTTGCAAGATATTCGTATCCCTCTGCACTCGGGTGGATTTTGTCGGGAAACATTTCCGGCCTGTCTTTCGTAGCCGTAAACACGTCGATGAGCTTACACCCCGTCGCCTCGGCAATCTCATGCTGCAACGGCACAAGTTCCTCTTCCACACGCGACCCGGGCATAGAAGGATCGGTAACATATAGATACGGCGAAGTCATAAGGAATATTACCATATTCGGATTCGCCTTTTTGTAACTGTCAATCAGCTTGATATAATCCGCTTTATACTTTTCTGCTATGTCGCTTCCCGCCCAGAATACGGACTTGATATCGTTGGTGCCAAGCATGATATAGAGGATATCGGGTTTGTATGCCAGGCTTGCCTGATATTCCGATTCATTGGCAAAGCAATCCGCACCCGCCATGGTCTTTCTGCCCGCTATACCGAAGTTGCGTACTTCTACGCCGTTGCCAAGCATTTGGGAAAGGCGCGCGGGATACGTAAGCGAAGCGTCGATTTTATTCTGCTCGTTGTATGCGCCGGCTCCGTAAGTGATGCTGTCGCCTACCGTAGCTACTTTGATCTTCTTACTTTCGGCCGGATCGAATACGGTGGGATTGCCGTTTATGTCAAGCGCCGTTACACTGAAATTGGAGTATGCGCCCGTATTGTTGCGCGCCTGCAATCCTACAAAGCCGCCGAGTGCGTCGTGGTCGGTACCGATATAAGTATAAACAAGTTTGTAGTCCACATATATCTTGCAGACCATCCCCACATAATGCACGCGTAAGTTGTGCCAATTGTTGTCGTTGTAGCCGTTGATCTGCTCTCCCGTCTGATAGTCCACGGAAATGTTACGAAACGCACTGATCCCTTCGCGCTGTACGGTCGCCATAAAGCCGCCGCCACCGCCCGAATTGACGGTATCGCACGTATGCCCCATATAACGCACTCTGCCCACAAGCGTAAGCCAGTTAAAATTCGCAGTATTGCGCTTATAATCCACACTCATATCAAAGTTCGTGAGGAATACGTCTTTGAGATAAGCCGATGAGATATTCAATGCATCGGATCCCGTAGCGGTGGTCTGCGTTCTCTTGTGCAGACGGTGTCTTGCCGTATCCGAATTCCACTTTGCCTTCGCCGCATCGCCCGTAGTCAGTGCGCTGTTGTTGTCGGTGTGATAAAATACGAAATCATCCAATTGCTTTTCGTCGGAGAAATCATAGAAACGGTTGGTCTGCGAAATGCGCAGTTCATCCTCAGCGTACGGACGAACCGTGAGACTGTCTATCATCACGATTCCGTTGGAGCTTGCGACGCCCACATATCCGCAGTCGGCAATGATGCTCGACGTAGGATCGTTGTTGGCCGTGTGGTTATACGTAATCACATAACTACCGTTTACAAACACCATAAACCTATTGCCTTCGGCATAAATCTTTATCGTATTATATTCGTTGTCTTTATACAGTCCGACAGGAAGCGGATTACTTACCAAGTAATTGGAAGTTTCGCGGTCGTAAATAATGAGTATCCCTTCTTTGAGAATCGCAAAACCTATGCCGCCGCCGCTCTGTTCGTGGTTGTGACTCGACGAAGTTCTGCGCATAACAATTACGGGGTACCCGTCTCTCGATTTTACCGTTGCATCGCGGCGAACAACCGCCTCGACTACTGCATCGCCGTAATATCTGCCCCGAACAAGCATGCTGTCATGATTCCATCCGATCGCATCATTACGGATACGCAATACGTCACGATCTCCGTCTTTGACAAACGAGAACACATCGGAGACATTGCCGTCGGTGGTAAACATCAGATTGTCCCGATCGGCCTCCGTCATCGTAAGTGTAATTTTTTCGTCGGTCGGAGCGCCGCAAGTAAGAATCACTTCGAATTTTTCTTTTGTTCCTTCGTAACGCGTCGCAGTAACGAGATACTTGGTATCGCCCGTTTGGATTGCGCGCGAAGAGAGCGTGATTTTGTTCCCGTCGTACGTGTAATCGCTTGTCGACACCGTCACGTAATTTTCGCCATTCCACTTTTCCAACGCCGTAAACGTACGCCCGGGAAGCGAAGCAGCAATCACCGCGTCGTTATCCGCCTTGACAAATACGGTATCGGCAACGACGGCGGGCGACTTTTTATAAGACTTGCTGAGTATTACGTTATTGACCGAGTTCGCCCCCGCAAACGCCTTGGTGATTATATCGTCCACCGTAAAAGCAGAGTACAAAAGCTCCATAGCGTCCGATCTGCCGCGGTCGTGCACCGTGATGATCATGTCATCATAAAATTCCACATCGGGATAAGAGCAGGCACGCGCCTCTATCAACAACGGTCCGTGTACGATCTCGCCTGCTTCGTTGAGAATCATAGCTTTCAACTGTGTGCGCGATACGCCTGTATCCGGCATGTGATTCACAAAAAGTATGTCGCCTTGAAGATTCTTGCCGGCAGTATAGCTTTCGGGCAATCTGCCAAGGTAAAAGCGCGAATCGCCGCCCTTGAGATGCGGCACATGCTCGGCTTTCGACCAATGCTTGCCGCCGTCATACGAGTAACTCTGCAAAATACCCCGTGTGGAGCGCAAAAGCATCCAAAGCGTTCCGTTGCGCAGTTCCACCAACTGGTGTTCGTCGAATACGCTGGTACCTACAGTCGTTTGCGAAGCGAGAGGAGCGTATGCGCCACCCAGCAAATCCCATTGCCCCGCATCGTCGTCCGCTACCCAAGCGTCCACCGCATCTTTTTTCATAATATATACGTTTGCGGTATTGGCGTCGATCACATCGTAAGCGCAAAGCGCAATATCGCCGTTCGCAAGCACCGTAGGCTTATTGCGCATCAATCCGTCGGATATACGCTTGGGTGCCGTCCACCGCAGGTCGGCAATGTTCTCTACGTCGGGATTTTCGATTACCGAAGCCCACACGCCGAGCGAATGGTCGAAGTTATTCCACGTATCGTTCCACTCTTCCGTACAACCCGAATTTGTCCAGAATATCCACAGTCTGTTTGTGCCGGGCTGCATCCAAAGTTGCACATCTTCCACGCGCACTCTGTCGGGCGCGACGCCGTGATTACTCTTTATCACAAGCAAAGGATCGTATGCGAGCGCTCTGCCCGTCTCGTCTCCGAGCAGGACGATGCCGTAGTTCTCCGGAAGCGGTTCTCTGTCGCCACCCGTGAACAGTCCGTAAAAATGTCTTCCACCGTTCGTCACAGCCACGGTAGGACAACCTTGGAAATTGCGTTCTTGCACATCGTAATCTTTTACGATTGCCCCATTGGCCGAATCGGCAAGATTGGTAATCGTCGCCGGCTTCATCGCATTCGGCACGGTGTATTCGTCATCCCGAAGCGTTTTGAATACAGGCACACAACCCGTTGCATAGTCCACCGTCTCGCCCGTCGCGCATTCTTTGGCGTACACCGAAGTATTCGTCATCACCAGGCTGTAGGACAGCGCGAACGACGGATAATTCAACTTTACAAATCCGCTCGGTGCCGTCGAGCCGGCATTGACCAACATGTACACTGTACCCGCTTCGGTCACGCGGAAGTATCCGCCCACGTCGAACTTGGGTTGCAACAGGGACTTCCCGCACAGCCATGCGGGAATGCCGTCGCGCACAAAAAAGTGTCTGTTTTCGAATATACGGGTGCCGCGCTCGATCTTCAGCTTTTGCATGGCGAGATGATCGATATGCTCGCCTTCGATATTGGCAAGATTGTTCCCCGCGCTCGGTACAGGCGAAATAAGGAATGTGCCCCACTTTTGATTGAGTATCAGTGTTTCGCCCGCCGTAACGTCTTTTTGCCAAAGGAATACGTTTTCTCTGTTGGGATAAATCGAACATTGCCCCATGTCGTAAACTTTTGTAAAGCCCGTTTCCGCGAGCGCCGTTCCGCTATTGCTCAAAGCGTACACCTTGCCGCCCGTCACGGCTTTTATCTTTATATTTTTGACATTCGTGTCTATATTGCCTTGCGTGAAGTACAAGTGCGACATCGCTTCGGGTATTTCGGTAAAAATAAACGTGCGATCCTGGAACATTCTCTCGCCGCGTTTCAGAGGACGCACGTTGGCATTTTCCGAAACTTCCACCGTGGCAAGTTCCTCTTCGGGCGCAAGTATATCCGCGGCCGTAAGCGCGAGCCGCTCCGAAGAGAATATTTGAATCATACTGCCCCCCGTAGTTATATTTTCACTGCCGTTCTGACGGTTGATCGGCTTTATAAACACATTGTATTCGGTTTCGCTGTTCTCGAAAGGTTTTACCTTCAAATCGGCAACCGCCGTAAATCCGCTGAGCGCGGTATTGGGCGCAAGACAGTAAACGTAACCGTTGCGTACGCTTACCGACGTAGCGCCGCTTTTCGCCGACTGCATA
>CAMUPJ010000073.1 GCA_947090725.1 uncultured Clostridia bacterium | reverse complement strand
CGCTGATCGTAGTCAACTGTATTATTTTGGGACGCGCGGAAGCGTACGCCAGTAAAAATCCGGTAGGGTATGCGGCGTTGGACGGTCTGAGTATGGGGCTGGGATTTACCTGTGCTTTGGTGCTGTTGGGCGGCGTGCGTATGGGATTGATAGCGGCGGGATTTGCCGTATTCGGAACGGCCGCCGGCGGATTCATTACGCTCGGCTTGCTGATGGCGCTGTTCAATTTCGTGCTGTCGATGTATCGGAATTATAAGAAAAGCGTTAGTTTGCTGAAAGGAGGAATGGAAAAATGAGTATCGCAAGTATCATTACCATTGTCATTTCGGCGATTCTTACCGATAATATCGTGCTCAGTAAGACGTTGGGGATTTGTCCTTTGCTCGGCACCAGCAAAAAAACCGATTCGGCAGTCGGCATGGGACTTGCCGTCACGTTCGTCATTACGGTTTCGAGCATAGTATGTTACGGATTGTTTCAGCTTCTTTCCGCATGGAATCTCGTCTATTTGCAGACAATCGTATTCATTCTCGTTATTGCGTCTTTGGTGCAATTGCTCGATATTGTACTCAAGCGATTCAGTCCTACGCTTTATAATTCGCTGGGAATCTATTTGGCGCTCATCACCACCAATTGCACGGTGCTCGGCTCGGCCAATCTGGTAGTGGATTACGGATACAATCTTTTGGAAACGTTTGTCTTCGGATTTTTTACCGGCATCGGATTTACCATGGTACTCATTCTTATGGCGGGAATTCGGGAGAAACTCGCTCGTGCGAATATCCCCGCGCCGTTTGTCGGATTCCCGATTGCGTTGATTATTGCCGGGATTCTCGCCATGGCGTTTTCCGGATTCGGAAGCAGCTTTTCGTTTTTCAAAGAATGTGTACGGGGAATCGGAGGTGGACTGCTTTGACGTTTTTTATGACATTTATATTGCCCATTCTCGTTGTGGGCATATTGGCGGCGGTGTTTGCCTTTTGCCTCAGCTTTTTGGGAGAAAAGCTGGCGATCGATCGGGATGCGCGCATTGACGAAATCGAGCGGAATCTGGCGGGCGCCAATTGCGGCGGATGCGGTTATCCGGGGTGCGCGGCGTTTGCCGAAGCGTTGTTCAAAGGCGAGGCAAAGCCCAACCAATGTAACCCCACAAGCGCCGCCAACAAAGCGAATATCGCGCGGATTTTGGGCATGAGCGAGGAAAAGAGCCGTCAAACGGTAGCGGTCGTGCATTGCATCGGCGGCAATAAGTGTCGCAACAAATACGATTACCAAGGGTACGGCGATTGCGAATCCGCACAACTCATTGCCGACGGCAACAAGGCTTGCGAATGCGGTTGTATGGGGCTTGGCACTTGTAGCGAGAGCTGCAAATACGACGCAGTGTCGGTGGACAGAGATCTGGGCTTTGCCATTGTGGATACGCCCGCATGTACCGGTTGCGGGGCTTGTGTGGCGGCATGTCCCAAAAAGATTATCGGTCGTATTCCCAAAGACGCCAAAGTATACGTGGCATGTTCCAATACGCATCGCGGAAAGGAAGTGACGGCCATTTGCGAACGAGGCTGTATTGCCTGCGGCATGTGTCAGCGAAATTGTCCGACGGGCGCTATTGCTTTGAATAATAATTTGGCGATCATCGATTACGATAAATGCATAGGGTGCGGTAAATGCAAGGAAGTTTGCCCGCGCAAATGCATTTTGCCGTTTTCCGTATACGATAATGCGGCTAAAAATCTCAAGAACGGAAAAAATAGAAATACCGTAGATAAAAAAGGAGAGAAAGTGAATGAAAAAACTGCGTAATATCTGGTTGGTTCTGTTGGCAGTCTTTACAATGTGCGGATTTGCGGCGTGCAGCGAAGGCGCTCCGCAAAAGACCGGCGCGTCGGGTACGGCAATTGCGCTCGGGCACGGTAGTTGCGTTACGGAAGTTACGGTGATTGTAGACGGATACGGAAATCCCGTCAAAGTTCAATTCGACGATATCTTTCCCGCAAGTAACGTGTACGGCAATATGGCGTTGAAAAAAGAGAACGACGGGGTACCAACCGTCGTGATAAACGAAAAAACCACGCAGTTCCGTTATCTGCGAATCGGCGCACGGTACTTCGAATGCGATGCGAGCGGAAAATATTACGAAATGGGGAACGCCGCCAATAAGCTTGCCGACGATCTGATGACCTACTACAAGACCGAAGAAGGCACGCAATGGTATTACGACAGCTTTGTGGCGAACGCTCTGTATATTTGCGCCGAATCGGAAGACGGCGTGCAAGTCGGCGAGGTGAAACTCGCAGACCAATACAAATTCAATACCGCAAACGGTTCCATGCGTAAACGGTATTCCCGCTATTGGAGCACGCTGGGATCGGGATCGATCGGGCAGATTACGGGACTCGGCTTTAACGGCAACATGGATATGTTGGAAAATTACCTTTTGGCCAACGGATTCGAGGCGATAGACGATATTGTGCTGCCGGGCAAAGAAGGGAATACAACAGGATATAACGTGATCGGCGGAGTGACCACGGGAGCTACCTTGGACGCCGATACGGGGATTTATCTGAAAACAGCCAAGGTTGCATACGAAAAAGCGCTTGCGGCGCAAAAAGATCTCTTGTGAAATATCCGATCGGAAAGGTTTGTTGCCTGTCGATACAGCGTGTGTGTCGGCAGGCAAATTTTTTTGCGGAAAAGTGTGGGCGGCGCATTGACTTTGCCGGAAAAGGAGTATATACTGTTAGACGGAAGCGAGGCCGATTTTTTTTGCATGATTAAAGATATGACGATAGGAAAGCCCGCCAAAGTCCTTTTGGCATTTTCGTTGCCCATGCTGCTCAGCATGGCTTTTCAGCAAATGTACAATATCGCCGACAGTGCGATTGCGGGGAAGTTTGTGGGGAGCGACGCGTTGGCGGCTATCGGGGCTTCCTATCCCGTTACGATGTTGTTTTTGGCGGTCGCTATGGGGGCGGGCGTCGGCAGCTCGGTCATTGTTTCGCAACTCTTCGGGGTCAAGAAGTACGGGCAAGTCAAGACCGCGGTATGGACGAGCGTCATTGCCATTATGGTGCTTTCTTTTGTGCTCACGGGAGTGGGGTTGGGAATTTGCAAATGGGTGATTCGCCTGTTGCAAACGCCGCAAGAGATTTTCTCGTCCGCCGACGATTACCTGTTTATCTATATTGCTGGATTGCCGTTTCTGTTTTTGTACAACGCCGCAACGTCTATCTTTACGGGGTTGGGAGACAGTCGCACGCCGCTGTATTTTCTCATATTTTCTTCCGTTTTTAATATCGTACTCGATATTCTTTTCGTGACGGCGGTCAAGTGGGGCGTGCGCGGGGTGGCTTGGGCGACTTTTATAGCCCAAGGCTTGAGCGGCGTATTGGCAATGGTAACGCTTTTGGTGCGTGTCGTAAAGATCAAGACCGACGAGAGTTACAAAAAGTTCGATTTTGCTACCCTCAGAAAGATTTCGCTCATTGCCGTGCCGAGCATCTTACAGCAATCGTTCATTTCGGTGGGGCAATTGTGTGTGCAGGGACTCATCAATTCTTTCGGGACCGAAACCATTGCGGGATACAGTGCGGCCATCAAAATCAATACGTTTTGTGTGGCGATGTTCAATACCATGTCCAACGCGCTCAGTTCTTACGTAGGGCAGAATATCGGAACGGGGGACTATGACCGCGTGCGGAAAGGATACCGCGCCGCTATGGGCATTATTATGGCGGCGGCGGCAGTCTTTATACTCGTACTTGTGTTTGCGGGAAAATACCTTGTGGCGTTTTTTGTGGACGGCAAAGACAACAATGCCCAAGTGATTGCGGTGGGGCGTAAATTCCTTTGGTACGTGGCGTCGGGGTATGTAATCGTATCGTATAAAGTAATTACCGACGGGCTTTTGCGGGGCGCAGGCTTTATGCTTGCCTTTATGATTTCCACCTTTACCGATCTTATCGTGCGTGTTGGGATCTCTTTTGCGCTTGCCCATGTCATGGGATTCGGGGCGGTGTGTCTGTCTTTTCCCATCGGTTGGATCGTCGGCGCGTTTGTCGGTATGGGATTTTATTTATCCGGAAAGTGGAAGACAAAAGCAAAAGTGTAGAGACTTTATTTTGAGCAATTTGCCGCCCGAAAACCGGCTTGTTGCGTCGGAAACAGAATAGGATTTTATCCGTAAAAGCTCTCGGAGTCATGCTTCGGGAGCTTTTTCGATC
Organism: uncultured Clostridia bacterium; assembly: GCA_947090725.1. Classification (GTDB taxonomy): domain Bacteria; phylum Bacillota; class Clostridia; order Christensenellales; family Pumilibacteraceae; genus Pumilibacter. The sequence continues at coordinate 4,296 of CAMUPJ010000073.1, read as the reverse complement.
TCCGAATACATGTGCGCTTCATTTGGTGCGATGCAATGCGGCAAAATTGCGGAGCCGCTTCGGCGTTTGCATATTTTTTGTCGTTCTATTCGGAGGCAAAACCGCATAGATATAACCGTACCACCCGAAACATCGCACGGGATTGCCAATCGCAAATATTTCCGAAATTTCGACAGAAACAGTCGATTTATGCGCAGATGGGTGGTGTAGTATAAAGGAGTCATGAGCAGACGATGAGATTTTTGATTGTAAAGAGATCGAGATTGATCAAAACGGCAGTGGTGGCAGTACTGTTGGCACTGTTGCTCAGTGCCGTAGGCGTGACCGGTGCCGCCGCGGTATATAGCGGAAAAACCACGCGGAAGCTCCCCATTTATGCCGTGCAAACGGAAGAAAAGGTGGTGGCGCTTTCGTTTGACGCTGCTTGGGGGGACGACAAAACGGAGGGAATCCTCGAAACACTCGCGCGGTATGATATTCGCGCCAACTATTTTGTCGTCAGTTTTTGGGCGGAAAAATATCCCGATATGCTCAAGAAGTTGCAGGACAGCGGCAGGGTGGAGATCGGCACGCACAGCAATACGCATCCGCATATGAGCAAGCTTTCCCGCAGTCAGATCGAATTGGAACTTTCCACTTCCGTAGACGTCATCAAAAATGTGACGGGAAGCGAAATCGAGTTGTTCCGTCCGCCGTTCGGAGACTACAGCGATACGCTGTTGGAATGTGCCCAAGCTATGGGCTTGTACACGATCCAGTGGGACGTGGACAGTCTCGACTGGAAAGATTTATCGGCCACCGCTATGGCGGAACGCGTGCTCAAAAACGTGCAAAACGGCAGTATCGTACTCATGCATAACGACGGAAAAAACACCGTGCAAGCATTACCGATCATTATCGAAGGTTTGAAAAACAAAGGCTATACGTTCAAGACGATAGGGGAGCTTATCTATCGGGATAACTACGAAATCGATCATACGGGCCGCCAAATAAGGAGATGAATTACCGATGAACACCGAAGCAACGTATCTGAAAAACAACAAAGTTTATCTGAGCGGGACGGTACATGTGCCGCCGAAGTACAGTCACGAATTGTACGGAGAGGGCTTCTATGAGTTTATACTCAAGGTACAACGCCTCAGCGAACAGTGCGATTATATTCCCGTTACCGTTTCCGAGCGACTGATGAGCGGGGTGGATATCTCGGAGGGCGCCACGCTTGCCTTGAACGGACAATTCCGCAGTTACAACAAGATGGACAACGCCAAAAGCAAGTTGATGCTGACCGTATTCGTACGTGACTTTGTTTCGCCCGAGACGGAACAAAACCCCAATACGGTGGAACTCTCCGGCTACATATGTAAAGCGCCGATATACCGCACTACGCCGTTTAATCGCGAAATTTGCGACGTGTTGCTTGCCGTAAACCGTGCATACAACAAATCCGACTACATACCGTGTATCGCTTGGGGACGAAATGCCCGCTTTGTGCGCGATATCGAGGTGGGACAGCGGATTACCGTATTCGGCAGAGTGCAGAGTCGCGAATATACCAAAAAGCTTTCCGAGACGGAATCGGAAACGCGCACCGCCTATGAACTCAGTATCGGCCGCATCGTTTGCGGGGATACCTCGGCGGAAGAAGATGATTGAAAAAAAATACCGACCGCTTCCGTAGCGGTCGGTATTTTTGTACAGTGCGACGGGATCAGATTTTGGCGTTGGCCTTCCGGTTGCGCTTTCCGTGCAGGAAGCGCACTATCAAAACAATCCCCAGAATAACCGTGAGAATGATCAGTACAATGGCCACGATCATGACCTTGTTGATGCCGTCGTAGCGGAGATTTGCCGTCTCCACATAGACTTCCACCGTGCCGAATCCGTCGTGATAGTAGCGGATTTTCGTGTACTTTTCCGACGAATCGAATGCGCCGACCACTTCCACGCCGGTGCCCACTTCCAGCGGTTTATAGAAGCTGTCTTCTATCGGTACGATTTCGCCCTTTTCGTCCTTTTCATACAGCCAGGCGGGAAGCTCTTTGTTGTTCTTGTCTTTGGAAATAATCTTGGCGTTTACGCGCGGATATACATTGCGGTCGTATGCTTGCGCATCGCCCCGCATGGAGATAAAGTCGTTCTGCACATATCCTTCGTAAGTGACGCCGCCGTGGGTATATTGCACGCGGTACCATATCTTGGATTTGACGAAATTGTCCACATATCCGTATAAGGGGTTGCCGTTTGCGTCGTCGTGCGTGACGAAATCGCAGACGGTAAGCGGTACTGTCTTATCTTCGAACGTGAGCAGGGCAGGCAGACTGCGGGAGGGATATTTGTAAATGCTCACGTTGGGGGCAATGGTGTAGGCGGAAACGGGATGTTGCTTTCCCGTGTATCCGTTTTCGTTAAAGCCGATTTCCGTCAGGAGCGCCGTATATACGTATCCCACGATTGCGCCTTTCGAATCGGACAGATTGTCCGCGATGATACGGGTGAATTTGGCGGACGGATTGTATTGCGGTACAATCACGCGCATCCCTTCGGGCAAGGCGGCAATCGTCTCGATTTCCGCATCGTGTTTGTATACATCGCATTCGTGCGCGCGGAAAATAAGGGAGTGGGAAGGTGTCGACGGATTTTCGGGATGTACTTCGACGGGGTCTTTGAACTCTGCGTCTTGTTCGTCCTCGCCGGGCGTGGGATCGAAGAAACCGTGATTGACAAAGAATTCCGCTCCACTGACGGCCCATACGGCATGGGCGCCTGTGTCGGAGACCAACAGATCTCCGTACGTAAGCGAAAGGGAAGAAGCGGCTACCGTATTCATGACGATGCGGGTAGCATATACGAAAGTAACGACGGGTGTTCCCTCTGCTTTGTAGTTTCCGTTGTTGGTTTGGGAGTATTTTACGATACTTCCGTTGCTTGTCAATAGGTAAAAATCGGTGTTGTGATCGGTGCAGAAGTCTACGATATCGGCTCCGAAAGTAAACATTTCCGACAAGGCGTCTTGCGGATCGGAGGCGTCTGCATCGAATTCCGTCATGCGGCGTTCGGACGTCGCGATAAACAAAGCTTTGTGATTCTGTGCCGTGGCAATGGCTACGGCGTCTTGTGCAATGCACGTGAGCTTGTCCGTCACGGCATATACAGAGCCGTCAACGTCCAATGCATACAGATTGTTGTCCGAATCGATTTTCAGATCGGTAATCTGCACGTCTGCCGCAAATTCCGCCGTCCGATTTACATAGACAAGATCGTCGTTGTACATGTCGATCTTGTTGCCGTCGTGTGCAATATAGTAATTTCCCAGATAGTCGATGGCGACTGCTTTGGGATTGCGGAGATCCCGTATGGATTGTACGCCGCCTTTTGCGTCGAAAATCTGTACGCGGTTGTTGCGCTCGTCGGCTATGGCAATGTGTTGCTTTCGTGTGGCAATTCCGGCATTGGAGCGGAAGAATCCGTCGGCATCGTGCGCGGAAGCGAGAATTTCCGTCCGGGCTTGAAAGTCTGCGTCGATACGAAAGACGCTTTTTGCCGTGCTCAGTCCGTAAACGGCGTTGCCGTCGGTGGAAATTGCTTTTACGTCGGAACAGGCGTATTCGTGGGTTTGTTTCAGCCGTCTGGTCGATGTGCTTATCGGCGCAAAGGTCGCTACCGTATCGCGCGTAAAGCAGGCGATGCCGCCCGCCGTCAGCCCGTCCATGCCGAGAATTTCTTCCGTTTTGGTGAGACATACCGTGCCGCTTCCCAATCCGTCTGGGGTAAGGGGATAATACGTTACATCGTCGCAATATACGTCGTAGGAAGATGCGCATGAAATATATATGCCCGTCTTGTCGGCGGTAATATGCTTGGGTAATTTGCCGTTTGTCGCAAAAGTTTGTGTTTCGGCGGCTTCTACGTTCGGATCGAGATATCGGATGGCTTGCGTCGTTCCGTCGATAAAATACAGTCGATTGTCGCCGGCAAATACATAATCGACTGCCCGGCCGATTTCTTCGTACGCTTTGCTGTCGGGATTTTCCACATACAACATTCCGTCGGACAATGTAACGTATTTGCCCCCGTATACCGTCATTTTCGTGGTATTCTGCGGAATTTCTTTTTCCAGCGGCAGAGCCGTCCCGTGGGAAGTGAATGCGTAGGGAGTTGTGCCGTCCGCTACGACGACGGTGTCGTTTTCGGCAAAAACGGCCGTGGGATAATCGAAATAGCGGTAGGTGCATTCGGTGTCGGGTCGAACGATATGCATCAGTTCGCCGTATGTTTGATGCGCGGAAACGGGAGCTG
>CAMUPJ010000072.1 GCA_947090725.1 uncultured Clostridia bacterium | reverse complement strand
AATGGTAAACACGTCGTGCGCCGTGCCGCTGTAGTTGAGAAGCACAAAAGGATGCACGCCGTGTACGCCCATACTGTAGGCGCCGCTACGCTTATTCTCCGTCTCGTACACGTCGATCCAACGCGACTGTCTGGCCGTACGCAAGAGATTTCCGTATTCTTCGCCGAGCGGAGCCAACCCCGCCAAAACGAGATCGAACGCTTCGTCGTAGGTGGGGCGCAAATCGGCTTCTTTGACAATCGATACGTACAGATCGTACATATGCAGTTTTTCTGCGCCCAACGCCTTTTTGCGAAGCGCAACATAACGGTGCACCGGCGCAAGATTTTCCCCTACCGTTCTGACGAGTTTGTGGTATACTTCGCCCGGCACGTTATCCTGATCGGTGGATTTTTCCACCGCACTGCCGTAACCGCGCGCCGTAGCCAGATAGTTGTCTTTGGCAACCGAAGCAGCATAATTGGCGGTGATGGTGTTGATAAGACTCCCTACCGCTTTGTACATTCCTTCAAACGCTTTTTTGCGCAGTGTCGGATCGGGAGACGACAAACATTCGCTGTACAAGCCGTGCGTAAGGCGCACTTTCTTGCCGTCGATTTCGATTTTGGGAAACGGCATATCCACGTTGTTGATCATGCCGAATACGTTGCTGTATCCCGAATAGGTCGTCTGCCCCAATGCCAGCAAACGCTCTTCTTCCGGCGAAAGAATGTGCTTTTTACTGCGACGCACTTCGCTGAGCATATACTTATAGGTGGCAAGGTCGGGATCGTTGAGATACGCCGACAGCGTCAGATCGTCCAGCTTGCCCAATTCGGGGGTGATAAACGACGAATATGTGGAGTAGTGCATATACAAATCTTCCGCACGACTGTAGAGCGCTTGCCCCGTTTCGTCGGTGCCGTTTTCGTCATGCTTGAGATGCGCATAGCAATACAACCCCTCGAGACGCTGACAAAGGGCGCTGCTTTGCTCCATACAAGACAGGAACTCGTATTTGTCCCCCAGCTTTCCTTTATATACCAGAATTCTGGGAAGCGCCTTGTTGACTTCCGAAAACTCCTTCTCCCACTCCGCTACGGACGAGAAAATGTCTTCCGTGCGCCAGATATCTTTTTCGTTCACTTCGCTTCTTTTCATATTACCTCCTTCCGCACAAACGCGGCGATGCCCTACGGCATTCTGTTCTTAGTTTTTGAGAGAATGGACGGGGGCAGGCACTCTTCCGCCCCTTGCGATAAATTCCGCCGCGGAATACGGATTAACGGGCATGACGGGCGCGCGCCCGAGAAGTCCGCCGAACTCCACTTCGTCGCCCACGTCTTTGCCCGGGGCCGGAATCACACGTACCGCCGTGGTTTTATTGTTGATCATGCCGATGGCACATTCGTCGGCAATAATGGCGCTGAGCGTCGCCGCGCTCGTACTGCCCGGCACCGCAATCATGTCCAGTCCCACACTGCATACGCACGTCATCGCTTCCAGTTTTTCCAACGTAAGCGCCCCGCGACGAACGGCACGGATCATTCCGTCGTCTTCCGAAACCGGTATAAACGCCCCCGAAAGACCGCCTACACTGCTGGACGCCATTACGCCGCCTTTTTTGACCGCGTCGTTCAAAATGGCAAGACAGGCCGTAGTCCCTGCGGCGCCCACGCTCTCCAGCCCCATTTCTTCGAGTATCTGCGCAACGCTGTCGCCCACTTTGGGCGTAGGCGCCAAACTCAGATCGACGATGCCGAACTGAGCGTCCAGTCTTTTTGCCGCTTCGCTCGCCACAAGCTGTCCCACCCGGGTAATCTTGAAAGCCGTCCGCTTGATCTCTTCGGCAACCGCCAACAAATCGGCCGACTTACCCAGATTGCGAAGCGCACAACTCACCACGCCAGGGCCGGACACCCCCACGTTGATGACAGCGTCCCCTTCGCCCGGACCGTTGAATGCGCCCGCCATAAACGGGTTGTCCTCCACCGCATTGCAAAAAACCACCAGTTTGGCGCAACCCGATCCGCCGGTAGAAGCGGTGCGCTCGGCTAGCGCTTTGATTTTTTCGCCCATCAGACGCACCGCATCCATGTTGATGCCGCTGCGCGTACTTCCCACGTTGACGGACGCGCACACCTTTTGGGTGGAAGCGATCGCCGCGGGGATACTGTCGATGAAATCACGCTCGAACGCCGTCATGCCCTTATGCACCAACGCCGAATATCCGCCGATGAAATCGATGCCGATTTCCTTAGCCGCACTGTCCAGCGCTTTACACAACTTTTCGTAACCGCCTACCCGCGCCCCGATCAAACTGACGGGCGTGACGGATACTCGCTTGTTGACGATAGGCACACCGTACGTCTCGGCGATTTCGTTGCTTACTTTCACAAGATTGCCTGCACGCGATACGATCTTACGGTAAACGAGATCGGCCGTTTCGTCGGCATCCCGCCCCACGCAATCGAAAAGCGAGAGCGCCATCGTCACAGTACGCACGTCGAGATTTTCGCTGTCGATCATACGAATCGTCTCGAGAATTTCGTTTTTGTTGAAACTCAGCATTCGCTCTCTCCTATATTCTGTGCATTGCCGTAAAGATATCTTCGTGCTGAATGGAAATATTCACGCCGATCTTTTCGCCCAACTTCTCCGCGCCTTTGCGTAAATCGGTAAGCGGCGTGTCGCCGGTGTCCGCAAGCATGATCATTACGAACCAGTCCTGCAAGATCGTCTGACTGATGTCCTCCACATTGGCGCCCTTTTCCGCCAAAAAAGACGTAACGTGCGCTATGATACCCGATTTGTCTTTGCCTACTACGGTAACAACCGCTTTCATTCTTTTGTCTCTCCGTTTTCGTTATTTTCGGCTACGCTTTGCGTCGCGTCTTCCGTCTTGTCGTTTTGCTCGGGCACTTCGAGAATCTCGTAAGAAACGAGAATATTCGCATGGCTCACAAGTTTCAGTCTTGTACCTTCCGCCAGTTCGAGCTTGGGCACCGTGTGTTCGATGAGCAGTTTGCGTTCGTCGATGTCGTCACGGCGCAAGGGGCGCGTTTTGAGAATCATGGAATAGAAGTATACGCCGTCCTTCATGCCGATCGAGTTGTCGTAGCCGAGAAATTTCCCCTCAAACGTATCTTTGAGACCGCGATCCATATCCCGCAACATGCGCACGTATTTGCGCGTAAGACGGTACTTAATCGCAAAGAAAAACAGGCTGAACGAAGCAAACCCCACGGTAGCTATTGCGCACACCACCCCCATCCAAAACGTATGACTCCGATTGCGGTGTACCGCAACCAAAAACATATCGACGGATACAAGCGTCGCTACGATCCCCAAATACACAATCAAAAGCGCAAACCAACTCCAGAAAAGAATTTTCTTTTCGCGGTACGCCGACGCTTTTTCTTTTTCACTGAAAATATTTGTCATACGAAAAAAATTATAACACAATCGACAAGCAATTGTAAAGTCTTTTAACGACCAATCGCCACACGACGATTGTGCCGTCGATCGAAAAAAGCCCGACACACGGTCGGACTTTGCCTGTATTACTTTTGATGTCTTATTTGATTTCGCGCGCCAGACCGCTTTCGGCCAACTGCTCTGCGGTTTCGTACGGCTGCACATAATTTTTTCGCCGCGCCACGCTGCGCTTTGCATATCCCAATTCGAGCATCATACGGGAAATCGCTTTCTTTGCCGCATATTTATGGCGCTCCGTCGCCAGTTCCATCGCCGTAGGCGTATCGCCGTAACGCTTTTTGTCGGCGGCATCGATCACACCGTAGATACCTCTGCATTTTTCCGGATCGACGGCCAATGTGAGCGTGAGCGTATCGGCATTGTAAAACAAATTGGCTATCGTAACTTTATCGTCATGGAACCAGATTTTGCGCCAGTTTTCGGTCGCTTCCACCCCCGCATACGACGTGAGTTCGTCGGTAATTTCGCCGCAAAGCGTCTGCACCGTCGCATTGTCCTGAATGATCTTGCCGCGGAAACTGATGTTGTACCGCACCGTGTCGGTCGCACGCTTCGTCCGTCCTTCCGTAGCCGCACGGGGTTTGCGCTGTGTTGTCCGTCGTTCGTCCGAACGCTCGATCGGTTCCGTTATCGCCGCCTTTTTTTCCGCAGGCGCCGCAACGACCGTTACGGGCGCCGCATCGGGAATTGCTTCCGTCGGCGCGGCGTCTTGTTCGGTCGGCGCTTCCCGTTTCTCCGTCGGTACGCTTTTCTTTTCGGGAAAATCGTTCCACACAACCGTCTCTTCCTCCATCGGTTCTTGTGCGAACGTCTCCGTTTCCGCGTCGGATATCTCCGATACGTTTTCTTGTGCAAAACTCTGTTCTTCTTCCGTTTCCGTCATCGGCTCCTGCGCCTCGTCGACCGCTTGCTCCGTCGCGGACTCCCGTGCGGGCGCATCCTGTTCCCGCGTTTCCTCTTGCGCCGCATCGTCGATCGATTCGCTATCGGCTTCTTGCGCATCGGTCACATCCGCTGTTTCCGCAAACTCTTGCGGGCGGAAGAATTGTATCGTTGCCGCTTCGTCTTCTATAAGCTTTTCCAGTTCCGCCGTTGCCGGTTCTTCCACGGCCGTATCGCTTTCTTGCGGAAGTTCTCTTGTCGGCACCGCCTCCGCAATCGGTTGCGGGTTCTCTTCGGAAAGCACGTCCGAAGCAGGAACGGCTTCCGGCTCGGAAGCCGTCGGCGCGGCGGATTCTTCTTGGGGCGCCGCTATCGACTCGGAGGCATTCTGCGCCTCTCGGACGGCCGCCTCTTGCTCGTACACATCCAGCAATGCACGCAAACACTCCGCTTCTAACCGCGCTTTGTTCTTTTTTACGGATGCAACGACGAGAGCAATGCAAAGCACCAAAATAAGCGCCAGCGCCGCCACCAATGCGATCGCCAACGTTTTGGGACGAAACAATATCTCGAAGATTCCGACGGAAAGCAGGTCGGTCATTTTTTCAGTCTCCTTCGAACAAACGAATACAAACGCATATTCGTACCCTCTCCCATAGAATACTATATACGTCGGATTTTGTCAATTCTTTTACCGCACGACCCGCTTCTTTACATGCCGTCGTACTCTATATCGCTGCCCGCATCCTCGGTTGCGGGCAATACGCGCAAGCGGGTGGCAATGCGGTCGGCCAATTCGGTGCGATGGGTCACGATTCCCACGGTCGTATCGCGGCTGAGTTCTATGAGCGCGTTTGCCACCGTTTCCACGGCGCGCTCGTGCAACGTGCCGAACCCTTCGTCGAGAAAGAAAAACTCGTAGTTCTGCGCCGCAATCTCGCGCGAGATCGCCATGGCAATACTCATACTTGCCAAAAACGTTTCGCCGCCCGACAGCGTTTTTACCTTGCGACGCGCATTGTCCGCAAAAAAATCCGAAACGTAAAATTCCCCGTCTTCGTAATGTAAAGAATATTTGCCGCCCGTGAGCGTAAACAACGTTTCGCTTCCCGCCGCCGTAAACGACTGCATATACTGTTCTGCCACAAACGAAAACAACTTATCCTTATTGGTGCAAGCAAACAATTTGAGCACGTTTTCCAACGTAGCGCTTATCTCTTTATGTTGCTTGGCAAGCGCTTTTTTCTTTTGCAATTGCTCTTCGGCGTGCTCGATCTGCGCCGTCGCCCCGCCCAATCGCTCGGAAAGTTCACGCACCTGCGCTTTGCACGTTTCCAGCGTTTCCCGCGCCTGCGCAAACGCCTGCGCATCAAACGATGCGGGCGGCAATGCGGCAAGCGTTTGTTCCCCCGCCGACAATTTCTCGCGGGCGGCAGACTCGGTTGCCGCGATTTCGGCTTGCGTTTTTGCAAACGCTTCGTTCTTTTCTTCCCAATCCTTTTTGGCGCGCTCGTAAGCGGTCACGGCGTTGCCCGCATCGGCACGCGCCGTCGCAAGCGTTTTGCCGTCCAGCCGTGCGGCAATCCTTTCGCGCAGACTTCTTACCTCGTCGGCTACACGCTTTCCCTCCTCCGTTACGCTGTCGCGCTTTGCCTGTGCCGCCGCTTTTTGCGCCTCCTCCGTCGCCCGCGATTGCAGATTTTTCTGCAATTCTTCGTTGTAGGCCGCAAGCGCCCGTTCGCTCTTTTCCCATGCCGCCTTGAACGCCGCCGTTTGTTCGTCGCTCTCTGTCGGCTGTACATGCGTCATACCGTGAAACGGCCCGCCGCACACGGGACAGACGTCGCCGTCGGAAAGCGACAACCGCAACACCGCCGCCGCGTTTTCCTGCCGCGCCGCCTCATACGCTTGCCTTGCCGCATTCCCGCTTTCCTGTTCTTTTTGTATATTCTGCCGCAGTTCGTTTTCCCGTACGAACAGTTTTTCGCACATTGCCCGACACCCCAGCACGACGGCGTTATGCGCGGTATACTGCTCGCGCAATGCCACGCGGCGCGCTTCCTTTTCCGCCGCCTTCCGCTCGTCCTCTTCGCACTCTTCCGCCAAACGAAGCAAGGTATGCGCTTTCTCGCTTTCCTTGCGCAGTTGCTCTGCTCTTTCCGCCTCGGCCGCAAGCGACGATTGTACTTTTTCCGCCTGCTCCTTGCGCGTTTGTACCGCTGCAAGCGCCGCTTTCGCATCGGCGCAATCGCGCGCCGCTTTTTCCCGCAACACAGCGCCGCTTTGCAGTTGTTCGCCCGCCCGGACGACTTGCGCGGCGGCGCTCTCTTGTGTGCGCGCCTCTTCCAACGCTTTTTGCAGTTCTTTTTTCTGCTTTTTGCGGGCGGCAAGCGCCGCCTCCGTCACCTGTTCGTACTGCGAAAGCGCCGCGTCGATTTGCGCCAACTCCCCTTCGTACTTGCGCTTTGCTTCCGCCACTCTGTCTTTGAGCACGTCAAACCGCTCGAGATTGAAAAGCTTTGCCACCGTCTCGTACCGCTTCGCTTTGCCCATGCTCATGAATTCGGCATACTTGCCCTGTTCGAGCACCACCACTTTGGTAAAATCGTCCTTATCGAGACGGAGCATCTTTTTTACGGCATCCGTAGTGGTATCCGCTTTATCGGCCAACACCTCGCCCGTATCGAGATTGGTAAGTCGCGCGGCAGACGAAGAATTGCGGCGCAGTTCGCGATATACGCGGTACCGAACGCCGTCGGCTACAAAGTCAAGCGTAATTTTTCCTTTGTCGCACTTGGTGTTGATGTAATCTTTGAGTGTACCGCGGTTGTGATTGCTCGGCGCATACAACGCCAGAATCACACAATCGAGTATGGTAGTCTTTCCGCTGCCCGTGGGGCCGCTGATACAGAAAATCCCGTTTTGCGACAACTGTTCGAAGTCCACCGTTTTTTCCCGTACAAAACTGTTGATTCCCTCTATCGTCAGTTGCAACGGTTTCATATCGTTTCCCCCCGCATCGCCCTTTCAAACATCTCGAGCACCTGCCCGTCGGGTTGCTCGTCATTATGCACGGTTTTGTAAAACGCCACAAACAATTCGCGGTCGGAAAGCGTCTTGCGCGCGGATTGCACCGCCTTCGGCGCCATGGCTATATTTTTAAGCACCGCGAAATTCTCGCATCCGCGCAGTTCGGCATACTTGCTTGCACTCAGCGGCAGGGCGCAATCGTACAAGATGCGCACATACGTTCCCGCATGTTCCCGCAAAAGCGTAATGCATTCCTCAAAACTCTTTGCCGTGACGGTAACCAGTCTGCGCCCGCCGCACACGGGAATCTTTTCCACCCGAACGCCTACGGGAGAGGTTTCCAAAAGATTGTAAAATTTCTCGCTCGTATCGTCGAATGCATACTGCAATAAACTTCCGCTGTAATACGCCGAAGTTTTGCCCACGCGTTGCGGACGGTGAATGTGTCCGAGCGCCGTATAGTGTGCCGCCGGCAACACGTCGGGCGGCAAAAGCGCCGCCGTGCCGAGTTCCACCTCGTCGCTTGCCCGTTCGCTCCCCGTCATAAACAAATGGCTGACGGTGATGTTGCAGTCGGGCGCCGTAAACCCGCGCGCGCACAGCGCCAACCAATCGCGCACCGATTGCGCATACGGTATCTCCGCATTGATTTCGTATCCCATACAAGACATGCGTGCCGGCGACGGATACGGCAAGAGCGCGAAGTTGACCGTTTCTTTTCCCCTACGCAACCGCACGTATCCTTCCCCGCCGGAAAACGGTTCTTTTGCGCGGGAAAAATCCAACCCGCCGCCCAGCAAAATGCCGCACTCGGCGGCAATTCCTTCGGGTGCGGAAAGCCGATCGGGATTATCGTGATTGCCGGCAACCGCAATCACGGGACAGAGCCGACTGAGGCGCAGGCAAGCGGAATAAAAGAGCGCTTCCGCATCGGCGGGCGGATTGACGGTATCGAAAACGTCGCCCGCCACCACCACCGCATCGACGTGTTGCTCACGGCAGATGCGCAACAGATGCTCGAGAGCCGCTTCCTGCTCGGGCAGCCTGCTTTTTCCCTCGATGCGCTTACCGAGATGCCAATCGGACGTGTGTATAATTTTCATTGGTTTTCCTTTCCCGAAATTGCTTGAAATTTTTTGCGGATAATGCTATACTGTACAAACACTATTATACTGTACACGGTCGCTTTTTTGCAAACACTTTCTGTGCGGTGCGGA
>CAMUPJ010000071.1 GCA_947090725.1 uncultured Clostridia bacterium | reverse complement strand
GGTAGTGATCGTATAAGACGGAATCGCTTTATCGATAGCGCAACACAGATAAGGTCCGTATCCCACGCCGAAGCCGTACGGGTCGTTGCCGTACAACGATTCGCTATAGCGGTGATAAAAGCCGGTGTCTTCATTATATCTGTAGTCGTCCATACTGAACGTCTTGGTACCCATATCCGCCCAAATGAACGTCTCGTCCGCTTTCTTATTCGCCGCTTTGACTTTCGCCTCTTTGGCGCGAACGATACGCACGTCGGAATATTCGTCGACGTAATCGCCCGCATATTTGATCTCGAAATCCACATAAACGGGATATACTCCCGTCTTGCTGTACCCCGTAATGGAAAAAGAATACGCCGCGCCTACATTGGATTGATCTACCTTGATCTTGTAAACGAAATTCTTGGTAAATCCGCCTATAAGCGAAAAGCCGCCATCGTCGATCAGCTCTCCTTTCCATTTGTAAGCGAATGAGCCGAGATAGACTTGCAAATACGGATTGACTGCGTCTTCATACGCATTCACCCAAGATTCGACCGTATAAACGCCTTTTGCGGAAGAATTGTATTGATAGAAAAGTTCCTGTCCCTCGTACAAAATTTCGGCACGGTAGGTACCGTCGTATTTCACTATATAGCTTTCATAAGGCCCGCTGCCCGCGCCGCTTTCGACGTCGCGAATTTCCGACAACAGAATGTCCACTTGCCGCTCGTTCTCAGTGGCTTTATAGACGCTCGGATTGTACGTATACCTATCCGGCAACCCCTCGAGATACACGGAATAATTCCCCTCGAGTTCGCCGACGCTTGCTTTGCCGTCGTCACCGAGCTGTTTACGCACAATCTTGCTGTCGTTGCGCCACACTACCGTCACGGTATCTTTACCGGGATTATAAAGACGGTTGTTATAATATACCGATACGGTATAACTCTTTTGCGGATCTTCAACGGGAACGTCGGGGGTGCCGGGATCGGTAGGATTGTCGGGATCGGTGGGCGTAGAAGGTTTGGAAGGATTCTCCGAATCGATACTGCTACCCTTATTATTATCCACATAGCTCCCCAGCTCGCAACCCGAAAAGAATGTGAGCGCACATACGAGAGCAATCCATAATGCGATAATTCTCTTTTTCATTTGCGCCTCCTAAAAACACCCGAAAAGAAAGACGTAATATCTTTCCAGCGTAGTTGCCGAATAATAATATCCATCACAAACAGTATTACGCAAGCAATCATCAACGGCATCAAGAAACTCAATGTATACGTAGTATATTCCGAATCGGTATTCTGCAATCGCTTGAAGTCGCTCGAATCTACTTCGAGAATCTGCCCGTTATCGCTCAGCAACCTGTAGAGATACGATTTACTGTAAGACGTAAAGCTGTCGTACTCGGCGTAATACGAAATGGCAAACTCCGCGTCCATTTCATACTTCAAATCGCCCTTCGCATAGGAAAGATGCACGCTGTACACACCCGGCGCGTCCGTCGCAAACGTGGCGAAATATTCGCTTGAGTCAAACGAAAGCGCTTTACTGCTCACCATGCCGTGCGGATCGGTAAGCGTGGCCGTAAACGAGGTGCTGTCGATAAGAGAAGTGGACGTCTGCACGTTGACAACCGTAGAGTTGGCTCCTCCCTCTATCGTCACGATGAACGGCGTAACGATGCGCTCGTCCGGCAACGTCGCGTCGGGGATGTTGGCAAGGAATTTACCGCCCTCGGTACCGGTTCCCCAACTCGCCGTCCACTCGTTCGCGATGTCGGAAAGGAAAGAAACGACTTTTCCTTTACCGCCGCCGCTCCACGACGCATACACGGGTACGTCGAAATACGTCACTTTGTCGCTGTAGTATCTTGCACTGAGCGTCACCGTAGCTTTCGTCTTGGCGGCGCTGTACCAAAATCCGTCTACATAGCCGACGTTCCCCACACCTTTGGCAACGGCTTCTTCGGGATGGCGGAGCGTGACGTCATACACTTTGCCCGGCTCGTCGATACATACCTGTTGGATCTCATCGCCGATATCGCGCATAACGACGTCGATCTCGCTCTCGTGTTCGATTCGTTGATAAAACGCGTCGTCGCTCTCATACCCGTTATAAATAATGTTTTTCAACGTACTGTTGTCGGTTGCGCTCGGATAGATGCCAAGTGCGGACACGGTAATTCCGTTCTGACACATCGTAACGACTTGCGCCTTGGATGTGGACGCGTCGCTTCCGTAAAAGAGCGCGTCGGTAATCGCGATGACTTGCCTGTCTTGATACTTCGTGGGCATTTTATCGAAAGTGTATTCGAGCGCGCCCGAGAAACTCGTGCCGTTCTCCGGCTTTTTGCCGTCAATCTTTTCGATGATAACGTTGCGGGCAGTCAGCTGCGTGGCGGGCATAAACTCGTCGATTACTTGCGAGAATCCCACAACCATAACGGTATCCGACGTATCCATGAGATTGAGAAGCTCCACGGCAGCACGTTTCGCTACCGCCAAACGTCCCGAAAAGTTCATACTGATAGAAACGTCCAGCACGATGGCTACCAACCGCTTGGGATGGTCGTAATTCCCCACGCGCACCGGTAAAAGCGCGGAAAGCCTCTTGAGCGGCGAATCCTTATCTTCGGGATCGTCATCTTGAATAAACGTATTGCCGTACGTCGTCAGCGTCTTGCCGTAGTTTTCCACCAGTGTAGTCAGACTTGCCATAAACATACTATTGGCGCGAATGGTGCGCACGTCGAAGTTGCTGAGCACAATTTCGTCGTATATGCACATTTCCTCTACGGACAGCGGCACGCTCGAGGGATCGGTAAGGTACGTCACGTCTTCGGCGCCGTAAATTCTTCTGCCCGACGCCACGTCTGCGGTGCCGCCTCCCAAAAACAGCACTTTGCGCTCATCGGAAACTTTCTGCGAAAAATAGTATATATTGTTGTGCGGCGAGGTATCGCTTTCCGCATTTTGCGCTTCCACCCGCACTTCGTAGTTATAAGTCCCCGCCTCGTCGGTGGGAAGTTGCATCGTTACTACGTTGAATCCGTTGTAGAAGCTCGCCGTTTTCATTTCGAGCAGAAAGTCGTCGCGGTATAACCGCACATATCCGTCGATACGCGCGGGAGCGTCTTCGGTGTTCGCGCCGCAATTCGCGCGCACCATGATCTTCACTTCCTCTTCTTTATCAAGATAGGTAGAAGACGTCGCCTCCACGCTGTCGATCTGCAATTCTTTATCCGACACCCCCAAAGTATCGTCGATAAACACGGCGTCTACGTACACGCCGCTGTCTTGCAATGCAGACACTACCGTAACGATATTATTGGTTGCGACGGTCTCCACGCCGTCGGTCACGATCACAATGCGTTTGATAACATCGTCGTCAAACAGATTGCCCGCATAGCGAAGCACTGCGCCGATGTCGGTAGCGCTCGTATCCACCTCGTCGCATTTGGTAATATCGGGCACTTTGCTTCCCATATCGGCCACTACCTGATAATTGCGTCCGAAGCAAATAACGCCCAGCTTGGAATTCCGCGGCAGTTTGTCTGCCACTTTTTCCACGCTCTTTTGCACGTCCTCTATATTGTGCTCGGTAGAATACGAAATGTCGGCCAGGATATACACGTTGGTCTCGGTAATCACCGCTTCGTACGACATGCCGCTGATTGCCAACGTAAAGCATATGCACAACACAATATGAATGCAAAGCGAAGCGATATTATGCCCGTTTACATTGTCCTTTCTTACCGTAATAAAGAACGGCACAAGCACCACCGCAAAAAGCGGAAGCGCGATAAGCAACAACCAAGGATTAGCGAAGTTGATATTGCTCATAGCAGTACACCCCCCAATCCGCAAGCAACAGTACGGCGATTACAATAAAGAAAGCAAGCAAATCGTCGTAGTAACCGTCCTTTTTCTCACTCCCTTTGTTCCCCAAAAGCGCAAGTTTTCCGCCTCCTTCGGCGCGGCTCTCCGTTTCGGGTACGCAAGCAAAAGAGCAAAGCGACATATCTCGGTTGCCCGTAAGTTTCACAAGAATGGAATACGAGCCCGTCTCGTTGAGTTGCACCTCGCACATGTCGTTCCCGAATGTGTCCAGCGTAGTGCTTTTGCCCGACGGCGCGGTGACGACGATACTCTCGCACCCAGGCACCACGTTTACCACCATGGTATCGCCGCAAGTATACACCGTTTCGTCGATGACCGACGGAAAGGAATAATCCATCAGATTGCGCACGAGAATCACGAAATCCTCGAGCAAACCGAAGTTGGAATCTCCGATACGGAAAGCAAACACGACTTCGCGATCGTTGTTTTCGTTGATACCCGCCGAAATGAGCGCATTGCCGTCATAGCGCATCACCGTGGTAAACTTGCGCGGTATACCGTATTGGGCGTACTTGCGCACCACCACGCGGCTCCCCGTAATGTTTTTCAGGAACTTCTTCTCTTGCGCCGTATTGCCTTCGACGTATTCGACTTCGTAATAGCTGTTCGGGCCCTCGGTATCGCGCGGCTCCTCATAGTCGCGGAACGTCACACCGCTCCCCTCGCCGCTACCGTCCACTGCGTCTATAAGCCAGATCGCCGTGTTTTGGGGAAGCGTAGCGGGAGTGTAGCCGTTGAATACACAAAGTCCGTATCCCGAAACTTTGGCGGGATCGTACGACTGCGTGGGCATCACTTCCACTTCCGCCATGCCGGCGCGCGCGATTGCGTTGTGGATATACACGCTGTCCGGAAGATCGCTGACCAAGAGCACCTTTCTTGCCTGCGTTTTTGCCGCGTCGTAACGGATGACGACGTTATCCTCCTGCATGGCGTCACTGCTTGCAATATAAAACCGCAAAGAAGCGAACCGAGGAATTTCCGCCGATACGGAAAACTCCGACGGCACGCCTGCCTCGGTCTTCACCTGCACTTGTCCCGCCGCAATCACTTCGCCGCCTAACTCGGCGGTATAGCCGAGTTCTACAGTGATCGTCGCGTCGCTTTGATAGGAAATCACCGAACCGCTGCCGGTCACCTGACTGCCTGCGACCGCGTAATCGCATTCCGTAAAGGCGTAGTTATTCTCTCCTTTGCACACGTCGATAAACGTCATATTCTCGGTTTCGTAAGACTTATCGGATACGAGATATATCGTCGCCGACGGATTGTCGTCGAAATACGTCTGTGCCAATCGCATGGCGGAAGAACATTCTCCCTCGGTCCACCCCGCATGCAATGCGCGCACGTTTGCCTTGGCCTGTTTTTTGTCGGTCACACCCTCGAATGCAATTCCTGCGGTATCGTTTACAAGCACAAGCGTATAGGAACTGCCGCCGTACGATTTATCGATAATGCGGTTGATTTCGTCCTGCGCTCTTTCAAAACGCGTAACGCCGTTCTGTTGCATATTCATGCTGGCCGAACCGTCGAGAATAAAGTAATAATCGGTCGCGGCGGCTTCGACCGTAAACACGGGATGGGCTATCATAAATGACACGACCGCCACCGCCAAAATCTGCAATATAAGCGTGAGAATACCCGTGAGTTTGGAGATGGGTTTTCTCTTTTTTAAGAATTTTTCGCTGAGTTCCCACAGATATGTGGACGTAATGGTCTGCTCGGTATATTTGGACTTGATGATATAAATGAGGATCAGAACGGGAATGCCCAATAGACCGAGTAAGCCGAGAGGAAAATAAAAACTCATTTCATCACCCCCAACTGCGTGAAGTGTTCAAAGAACAATTCGTCGATAGGCGCATTATCCCGAAAAAGCACATACTGCGCACCGCGGGCATTGCAATAGTTGCGCAGTCTGTCCTGCACGTATTGCACCGCTTCGCGGTAAGCGCGAATGATATCTTTATTGATGTTTTTACGGTAACTTCTTCCCTCGTTTTCGCTGTCGTAAAACACGTTTTTGCCGCGTACCTTCGGATTGATCTCTTCCGACGTGAGCACTTGCACGCATAAGAGATCCCGCTTTTTGTCCGCAAGAAAATCTATGGCGCTTTCGTAATCGTTGTCGGTCAGAAAGTCGGAGATAATCACCGAAAGTCCGTCGCCGTATCCCACCTGCGTAGGAAGTAATCCTTCTGCTATAAAACAGTCCCCGCCGAACTCCACGTCGTTGAGCTTGTTTATCTCCGCAAAATACCGTTCTCTGCCCGATATCGAAGATATAACTTCCGTCACCTCGCTATTGCGTATGGTATAGACGGAAACCCTGTCCAATTCGGTTACGGAAAGATAGGCAAGCGTGGCGGCGATTTCCAATGCCATCGTGCCCTTCTTGCAATTTCCGTACGCCATCGACTGGCTTACGTCTATGTAGATTTTGGTATGGAGCTGCCTTTCGTCATGATAGAGCTTAAGATAGAGCGTCTCGAAACGAGCGTACGCGTTCCAGTCGATCTTCGTGATGTCGTCGCCGGGTTGATAATTACGGTAATCGGTAAACTCACAGGACGAACCGAACGTCCTGCTCTTGTGATTTCCTCCGAACATGCCGGCTATATTGTTTTTAAGAACGGTTTGCAACGCTTCCACCCGTTGCAAAAACGCTTCGTTGATAACAAGATTGCCCATGATATCCCTTTTCAGCTTAAAATCTATTGTTTATAATTATTCGTTTCCCGATGAAGCGCTATCCGTAGCTTCGCTTTCGACCGCCGAAACTTCTTCTTCGACCTGTTGCGCAACGGTATCCTCTTGCGCATTGTCTCTTTTCTTCTTATCTTTTTTGTCTTTCTTTTCTTTCTTCTTCTTTGTCTTGGCGTCGGCTTCGAATGCGAACGATGCGTCGGCGGCTTGTTCCGCAGTCGTATCCTCCGAAACGACTCCGCTTGTATCGGACGGTTGTTCGTCGAGTTTTCCCGAATTTTTGTCTTTGGCGTTCTCCGCAATCAGTTTGGTGATTACGTCATCGACGGTGAGCTTTTCGTTGATCGCCGTATAATTGACCTTCATTCTGTGACGAAGTACGGGATATGCCAATTCATCGATGTCGGCGTAACTCACGTTGAATCTGCCGTCGATCAGCGCACGCACTTTTGCCGCGGTGATCAGCGCCTGACCCGCACGAGGCGAACATCCGTATTTGATATACTTCTTGGCCGTATCGCCGCTGTCGGGAAGTTCGGGATGGGTACGCGCCACAAGACGCATCGCGTAATACAACACATCGGGCACTACCGGCACGGATTTTGCCAATTCGCGCATTTGCAAAATGGTTTTTCCGTCCACCACCGCGTTCGCCGTCTCTTCGAGAGTGATCTGCGTCATGTTGACGATATCGGCAAGCTCGCGCACCGAAGGGAATCCCACCAACAGTTTGAACATAAAGCGGTCCATCTGCGCTTCGGGCAACGGATACGTGCCGTCCTGTTCTATAGGGTTTTGCGTGGCAAGTACGAAAAACGGCTCTTCGAGCTTGTAAGTCTGTTTGCCGACGGTCACTTTGTGCTCCTGCATAACCTCCAACATGGAAGATTGCGTTTTGGGCGTCGCGCGGTTGATCTCGTCCGCCAATACCAAATTGGCAAAGATCGGGCCTTTGCGGAATTCGGTGGTCATCTTGCCCGTAGCGTCTTTTTCGATCACATTGGTACCCGTTACGTCCGAAGGCATCAGATCGGGCGTGAACTGAATTCGCGAAAAGGGCAATTCCAAAGCCTTACCCAAAGTACGGACAAGTCTCGTTTTCCCTACTCCGGGAACGCCTTCGAGCAGTACGTTGCCACCTGCGATGATCGCTATAATTACGTTGTTGACAATATCCTCTTGCCCTACAAGGTCTTTTTTGATTTCGTCCTTGATTTTCGCAACCGAGCGACTGAAATTTTCTGCCTGTGCTTTACTATCCATTATATAAACCTCTTATAAAATATTCTTTGCCGATACAACAGAGCTATTCGTCTGTAGTCAACCCCGCAAAATAGGACACGAGAATCTCTTCCCACTCCTCCCGCGAGATAGTGCCCTCCTCAAAAGCGGCTCGCATGCGCTCCAAGTATTCATCGCGCACGTCTTCGATCTGAACGTACCCTTTCTCCGGATCGAAAAAAGGAATTTGGTGGTCGTTCACTTCCCAGTCCGAATTTCCATTCCCCGGATTGTTTGGATCTTTCTGCTCGTCGTCTTTATCGTCGTCGCCGTTTCCGTTCGATTCGTCACCGTCGCCGAAATCCACCGACGGCAAATTGAAAATCTCATGAAGTCTTGCGATGACGTACGCTTCCTCCTCGGAGTTAAGCGCCCGTTGTACCTCTTCCGCAGTAGTATTCGCATCTTTGACCGCGTTGCGAATTTCGTTTACGGTATTTTGCACGAATAGCGCCAGACTGCTCTGCGACACACCGTTCAAAAGAACGCTTCTGAGCCCTTCCAAAGCTTCCGCCATGCCCTCTTTGGCGACGGAATCCGCTTTTTGCGACGCTTTTACGTACGCGATAAGATCGTCCAGCGCCTGCCATTCCCAATCGGTTACGGGGCGTATCGGTTCTTCCGGCTCTTTGCCTTCCTCGGCCGACGCGGCGAATGCCGGCGGCGTCTCTACCGCCACAATCGGAATTGCCGCTATGCCGCCCACCGCAATCACGGCGCATAAGATCAACGATACCGTATTTTGGAAAGGCACGCCTTTGTACGTCGCTTTCCCGAGTTCCGCCCCCATATTCATACGTTGCAAATCAAGCATTTCGCTCTCTTGCCCGCTATAGTACAAAGCCGTCTGTACCCGTTCGT
>CAMUPJ010000070.1 GCA_947090725.1 uncultured Clostridia bacterium | reverse complement strand
ATGGTTCCCTGTTCTGAATATTCAAGATAACGCCTTTTACGGGAATGGCGATATTCGGTCGATTACGTTAATGCACGACAGTCAAAGTGCTTTGGCAGTGCAACCGGTTGTCAATATAAAGAGTTTTGCCTTTGCTATGATGACGAAGATCGAATATATAGACATTTTGGTAGATATTGTTACATATTCTGCGGATTTTACAGAGCCAATCGAAATACGCGAATATGATGAAGATGTATCCTTGGGAATATTTAACGAATCTTCTATACGGTCGTTAACTTTGCCGATTACCATGTTGCATATTGGGGGAAATGCGTTTGCCAATTGCGAAAATTTGGATGCGATTCATCTTTGTGAAATTATAGGCAAAGACTATAATTTGCTTCCCGATGTTACCGATTCGGAGAGTTTCGGGTACAATCGGTTACCGAACGTCAAAAGCGTAGGCGCATCGGCTTTCGAAAATTGTACGGGATTCCTTTCGATAACCATACCCGATACAGTAGCGGAAATGGAAGACAACGTATTTTTGGGGCTGTCGGCCGCGCAAAAATTATTTATCGAACTAAGTCAAGCTCCCAACGATTGGCATTCGGACTGGTTGGGTGACGCAACAATACAATGTGTGTGGCAAGCGACAAACTATATAATAAATTATATAGACGCGGGCGAGTGTGTTGTAATAGAAGGCGATTCCGCGGTAGAGAAAGGGCATGCGTTATATTTTAATGTAACGGTAAAAGAAGAATATACGCAGAGTGCGCCAAGTATTACGGTAAACAGTCTTCCGTTGGCATGGGTGAGTCATGAAGAAAATGCGCATAAATATTTTTATACGGTAGAAAATGTAACGGAGAATTTAACAATAGAAATCGCACAAATGCCGCTCAATACATATTCTGTTATTTTCCGCACGCAGGGGACAATTGCCGACGCTGACATTACGTTGACGGGGACGGACGGAGAATACAATCTGTATTTGTTTCATACGCCGTACGGAGAGCCGATGCGGGAATATCCCGTCGGTTACTTGCGCGGGCATCACAGTTTGGGATGGAATATCACCAAAGGAGAACTTTCGGAAGACGGTACGGTTATTAACGATATGACCTATACGCAAGAGTGGGGCGCGAATCGTTATACGTTTATTTTCGACAACGGATTTACAACCGCCACGACGGAAGGCAGATACGGAAACAATATATCTTTCCCTGCGTATCCGAACAAAGCATACCTGCGGTATACGGGCTGGTACTTAGACGAGGATTGCCGTACGACGGCCTCGTGGGAGACGATGCCGAGTTCGGCAGTGGACGGCGCGCCGGATGCGAGCGGGATATCCGCGACCGTATCTGTGTATGCGGGGATGGAATTCGTGCAGGAGGAGGACGGAGAATGCGAATTGCCGCACTTACTGAAAGCGGTAACGCTCAGCGGAACCACCAAAGCGCGGTTGCGTGTGAACAAAGAACGCACGGAGCCGCTGACGGTCACGCTCAGCCGTGTAAATATAGATTTGCGCAATACGGCAAACGGCGGGTTTATCGGATCGGTCGGGGTGTTCGATCTGACGGTGAACGTGCAAGGGGATTGTGCGATCTATGCGGGACAGGATGCTTTGGGCGGCGGAAGCACGGCGATTTGGCACAACGGAAATCTGCGGATACTTTTGGAGGACGATGCGCGGCTGGAAGTAGTCGGCGGCGACGGCGCATGCGGTGCGGGCGGCGGCAACGCGTTGGAAGCGAACCGTTTCGAACTGCGTCGGATGAATCCGTCTGCGGCCTCTTCGCAAACCGATCTTTTGCTGAGGGGCGGGAACGGCGGCATTGCATATAAAGACGGTCTGACGACTGCGGGCGGCAGCGGCGGAAGCGGAATATACTGCTATGAAAGTGCGAAACTGCATCTGTTTATGAGCCGATTCGACATAACGGGCGGCAACGGCGGAAGCGGTATGGGATTGTATAGCGGCGGCAACGGCGGCACGGGCATATACGGGCAGACGGTGACGCTGTATCTGCCGTCGAGCTACGGGACGATTGCGGGCGGTCATGCGGGACGCAACGCGCACGCGGGCAACGGCATAGAGGGGAACGCGGTGAGCATACGGGCGATGACCTCTCCTGCGCAAGGGACGACAAACTTGCGCGTGTACGGAGGGGGACATCATGAAGCGAGCGATCTGACGGTGAAGGACGAAGACGGAAACGGAGATTGGGTGCGCGGCGGTGCAGGCATCCGGGCGAGCAGCGTGGACGTACAGACGGCGGGGGTAGAAGTATACGGCGGCGCAGGAGCGGAAAACGCGGGCGGCAGAGGCGGCAACGGCGGCGCGGCCATTGAGACGGAAGTCTATACCGCTCTCGGCGCAACGGTGAAGTTGTACGGCGGCAACGGCGGGAAAACCACGGCAAGCGGCTACGAAAACGGCAAAGGGTATACCTTCGATGCGACGGCGCACACGCTTTTTGCAAATGCCGATCTCTACGACGGCGCAGACGCATAGCATAAAGAAAGACGCACGAAATGCGCAAAAACGCTCCGCACAAGCGGAGCGTTTCGTATAACGGCATGCACAGGTTGGTAGACGGACAGACTTGGCGGATAATACAAAAACCACCGACGCGTCGGCGGTTTTTGTTTTGTGTGCTTGTTTTTTTGTTTGATTTTCAGTAATCCAGTTTCTTATCGAGATATGCGGCCAGTTCGCCGATGGGCAGACGAATTTGCTCCATGCTGTCGCGGTCGCGCACCGTTACGGTTTCGTTTTCCAAGGTGTCGAAATCGATAGTCACGCAATAGGGTGTGCCGATCTCGTCTTGGCGACGATAGCGTTTTCCGATCGAACCGGAGAGATCGTAGGTGCAGGGGAACTTTTTGCTCAAAGCGCGGTATACTTCGTCTGCCTTTTCCGAAAGGTTTTTCTGGAGCGGGAGGATAGCCGCTTTGTAGGGGGCAAGGAAAGGATGCAGGCGGAGCACTACGCGGGTGTCGCCGCCTTCCAATGTTTCCTCGTCGTAGGCGTTGGAAAGAATGGCCAAAAACATGCGTTCCACGCCGAGGCTCGGTTCTACGCAATACGGTACGTATTTTGCATTGGTGACGGGGTCGGTGTATTCCATGCTTTGTCCCGATTTGGTCTGGTGGCATTTAAGGTCGTAGTCGGTACGGTCGGCGATGCCCCAAAGTTCTCCCCAACCGAAGGGGAACTTGAATTCGAAATCGGTGGTCGCTTTGGAGTAATGGCTGAGTTCTTCCTTTTCATGCTGGCGAAGCCGCAGATTTTCTTCTTTGATGCCCAATCCCAGCAGGAAGTCGCGGCAGTATTTTTCCCAGTAGGCGAACCATTCGAGATCGGTGCCCGGCTCGCAGAAAAATTCCAATTCCATTTGCTCGAATTCGCGCACGCGGAAAATGAAGTTGCCCGGCGTGATTTCGTTGCGGAACGATTTGCCGATTTGGCCTATGCCGAACGGAATCTTGGCGCGGGTAGTGCGCTGTACATTCTTAAAGTTTACGAAAATTCCCTGCGCCGTTTCGGGACGGAGATAAACGGTAGACGCGGTGTCTTCCGTTACGCCTTGGAAGGTCTTGAACATCAAATTGAATTGCTTGATGGGAGTGAAGTCGCATTTGCCGCAGACGGGGCAGGGGATTTTGTTTTCGGCGATATAAGCCGACATCTGTTCGTTGCTCCATCCGGCGATCTTGACGTCTTTTTTCTTGCGGGCAACATAATCTTCGATAAGGTTGTCGGCGCGGTGACGCGTCTTGCAGGATTTGCAGTCCATGAGCGGGTCGGAAAAACCTCCCACGTGGCCGCTCGCTTCCCACACGGAGGTATTCATCAGAATGGAACAGTCCAGTCCCACATTGGTGGGGGACTCGGTGACAAACTTTTTCCACCAGGCTTTTTTGATATTGTTTTTCAGCTCCACGCCGAGCGGACCGTAATCCCATGTGTTGGCCAACCCGCCGTATATCTCGCTGCCGGCAAAGACGTAGCCTCGCCCTTTGCAAAGCGCTACGAGTTTATCCATTGTGAGCGTGCTTTTGTTCTGTTCTGCGTTTTTCTTTTCTGCCATGTCGTTTTTTACTCCTTTTTCGGCCGTACTTGGATTAGTACGGTCGTACGCATATTAGTGTAATCGTATTTTTCTTTTTCGTCAAGTGTTTGATTTCTTTTTATCACACCCACCCGTTTTTTACATATTATGAAATAGAGATATCTCAGAAGGGCCCTTGATACCGAAGAAAAAGCTTACGCAGGAAAAGAAGATGTACGGCAGAGAAAGAGTGACGAATTTCGCCGCGCAAGTTCCCGGTAGCCGCTTACCGGTGGCAGCGAAAGGACGAGTCGCGGCGGAGTGCGTCACCCGATATTTCCGTATTCAAATCTAAAAAGGAGGAACGACAATGTTTAATACCTGCGGGAACGATATGTTCCTTATTATCTTACTGCTCTGCTGCTGTGGCGGCGGACGGGACAGCGGCTGCGGATGCTACGAAAAGAAAGGTTGCGATTGCTCCGATATGCTGTTGTGGTACTTATTGCTCAACTGCTGCTGCGGCGGACACGACGGCTGCTGCAAATAAGCGGGCGAAAACGACTCTACGAAAAAAACTCTCCCTGCCGATTACGGAAGGGGGAGTTTTTGGGTGGGGCGAATCCGATTGACTTTTCCCGTGGCTTCATGATATGCTGTTTGCGTTGGGGAAAACGCTTCGGTACTGCGAAGGGAAAACCGACGCTTTGAATCCGGCGTAGTAGAAGCGCGCCGATTTTTACGGAAATTTCGGAGACTTACTACGACGCGGTAGTAAGTCTTTTGTTTGGGAGGCGTTGTATGAAAACCGTTTTCGGTATTGCCGAATCGGATTGCGACGGCAATCGGTCTGTGATGATTGCGGAAAAGTTAAATGCCGTCCGCGGCGCCGTTTTCGATTTGGACGGCACTTTGTTCGACTCGTTGTGGGTATGGAGCGAAATAGACCGACGCTTTTTGGCGGCACGCGGCATCGACTTGCCGCCCGATTATATGCACGCGGTCAACATATTGGAATTTTCGCAGGCGGCGGCCTATACGATCGAGCGGTTCGGGCTATCCGATACGCCCGAAGCATTGATGGCGGAATGGACGGAGATGGCGCGGGACGCATATGCACGGGAAGTAACGCTTAAACCGTATGCCGCGGACTATTTGCGACGTCTTGCCGCGCGCGGCGTGCGTCTCGGGGTGGCTACGTCGTGTACCGCCGATTTATTTATGCCTGCACTGATACGTAACGGTATTGCCGATTTGTTCTCCGCCGTTGTCACGACGGGGGACGTGGGGTGCGGAAAAAACAGGCCGGACGTATTTTGCGAAGCGGCGCGACGATTATCGGTTACGCCGTGTGCGTGCGTCGTTTTCGAAGACGCGTTGGCGGCGCTTATGTGCGCGAAATCGGTGGGATTTGTGACGGTGGGCGTGGAGGATTCCCATTCGGCGCAGGATGCGAAACGAATGCGGCGGGAAGCGGACGCGTATGTGCGAAGTTTTGCGGAGTTAATGCAGTAGACGCCCGTTCCGATCGCGTGGCTATTGCTTTTTCTATATTATATATACGCACCGTCGGATTTCCTCAATTAAAATGTTTGCGGCGGCGGTAAATACTTGCAAATTTTTTCTTTGCCGTGCTATAATAAATACTATAGTCGAAAATTCGGAAGGAGAACGTTTGTGAAAAGGTTTTTTGCTTTTTGTACGGTTTTTGCGATAGCGGCGCTGTGTGCGTTCGGGGGTTGCGGCTGTACGAAAAAAGAAAAATTCGTTTTTCCCGCGACGGCGGAAGAAGAATATACGCGCGTGTATACGTTGGCGGGGGATAAACCGTTCGATTTCGATGCGTTGTCCGTGTTTTCCGCGCGGCAAACGCTTACGCTGACTATACCCGAATTGGCCGCTCTTCAAGACGACGCCGGTCGTAATGCGTATCCTATGACGGAGAGCCGCATATATTGGTTGGATGCGCGGGATAAATCGCATATCAAATCGCAAGTCACCGACGCCCTTGTCACGTATAATACGACCGCGGGATACAAATATACGGTGCCTACGTATCTTAATCCCGTTCGTCAGGTATTCCACACCGACACGCTGAGTCGTCCGTTGTTGGATTTTACCGGAAAGCAGTTGGATACCGCCGTGTATCCCACGGTGTTTTCTTCCTACGCAAGTTATCGGCTGGATAGGCAGTCGTTCGACGCGCAAATGCAAACGATCGTGCCGTACTCTTTGGAACTGTTCGAGACTTTCGGCGGCAATGTGAGCGGGGACGTGTTTTTGATCGGCGGAACCGTCAAAACGGAGCGGTTTGAGGACTTCTTCGATTGTTTCGCGTCGGCATACGGTTTTCGGGAGTGGTATACGCAGGCAGCGGGCGGTGATCGCGATACGCGCATATACACGCATTTCCTCGATCCGCGGTTTTTCCGTTCGGTGCACGTGGATATCACTACGGCAAAAGAGGGATTGCGCTCCGTGACCGTCACGATAGAGGCGGACGCGGCGTCGCCTATGCCGCTGTACGAAGTAGGAGAACTTACGCTTGTAGCCACGACGGTATATTCTACCGCCGCTTCGTCGATCGGCACGATAACTGCGCCGAAATATCTCGCTGTATAAAGCAAAGTGCACGCTATTCCGCAACGGAAAGCGTAGCCCGAGCAACCATATACATAAAGACGGCTATTTCAGAGAAAGTCGAGCGGAGGACAAAATGAAAACCAATGTAAAGTTAATCACCGTGAGCGCGGTTACTTTTGCGCTCACTGCAGTACTCGGGCTGTTGCCTTTCGTGTTCTTACTGCCGCTTCTTTTTACCTGCGTAACACGCGATTGGAAGCTGTCGCTGATAGAAGGACTTTTCTTCGGCGTGCTCAGCTATGCGTATTCTTTCATAAATCCGACAGGCGCGGGCGTGGGGGCGATTTTTATAGAAAATCCTTGGATTCCCATAGTGCCGCGCGTGCTTGTGGGACTCGGGTGTCACGGTGTATACGCGGGACTCAAAAAAGTTTGCAAGGGTAAAGCGTCGGTTGTGGTACCCGTTACCGTAGCTTGCGCCGTCGGTTCGCTGCTTAATACCGCACTTGTGGTGCCGTGTCTGCTTTGGCGTGCGAAATCGCTATTTATTCCCATACTTGCGCAAACCATGCTTTCGGCGGTGATAGAACTCGTAGTATCGGTGACGGTTGCTCCCACGCTCGCGATTACTGTGGGAAGGGCGCTGCGTTTGCCCGATTATCTGCCGCAGCGTAATCGTCCGGCGGAGCAGAACAATACGGTGGCCGTAAGCGAAAACGAGACAAAATAAAGGAGACAACATGCTGCTTGTCATAGATATCGGCAATACGAATATCAAAATGGCGGTATTCCGCGACGACGAAATCGTTACGTCTTTGCGTTTGGCAACGATTGTCGGCAAGACGAGCGACGAATACGGACTCAACGTCGTGGATTTGCTGGCCTCGAAGGGGATCAGTCCCCAAGACATTACCGACGTGATTATGAGTAGCGTCAATCCCAATCTTAATTATACGTTCGAGCATATGGTCGGATACTATTTCCGCACCAAACCGTTGTTGGTGGGGGCGGGCGTAAAAACCGGACTCAACATCAAGTACAGCGATCCCAAAGAGGTGGGGAGCGATCGGATTGTCAATTCGGTAGCGGCATACTACACGTACGGCGGGCCTGTCATCGTAGTGGATTGCGGTACCGCCACGACGTTCAATGTGATCAGCGAAAAAGGGGAATTCTTGGGGGGACTGATTTCTTTCGGACTCAAAACGAGCGCCGACGCGTTGTCGGGTTGTACGGCCAAACTGCCGAAAATCGAACTGGTGCCCCCCGCGAAAGTAGTGTGCAAAAGCACGATTACCAATATGCAGTCGGGAGTGATACACGGCTTTATCGGTATGGTGGAGCATATCATCCGCAAAATCAAAGAAGAAACGGGCTATAGAGACGCCAAAGTCGTGGCGACCGGCGGCCTGAGCGCGCTTCTCGGCAAAGACAGCGATGCAATCGACGTGTTCGATCGCACGCTTACGTTGCGTGGACTAAACATTATATATAAGCTGAATATAAACGCAAAGGAGAGACAATGAAAAAAGTAAACGTGGCAATTCTCGGGCTGGGAACCGTCGGCGGCGGAACGTACGAGATACTGACGGAAAATCATGAACTTATCAAGCGTACGCAGGGATTGGACATCCGCGTTAAGCGCGTGTTGGATCGCGACCGTGCTCGCGTAGTGGCCCGCGGAGTTTCTCCCGAAGCCGTGACCGACAACATAAACGATATCGTTTCCGATGCAGACGTCGATATCGTAGTGGAAACAATGGGCGGGGTAGAGCCGGCCAAGACGTTTATCTCGCAAGCGCTTGCAAGCGGTAAAAGCGTAGTGACGGCTAACAAAGAACTGATTGCCAAGCATTGGTACGAGTTGGAACCGATTGCCAAAGCGAACGGCGCGGGGTTGTATTTCGAAGCAAGCTGTGTGGGGGGTGTTCCCATTATCCGCACGCTTACCGAGAGTATGCAAGCCAACAATATCTGTTCGTTGTACGGCATTATCAACGGTACCACCAATTATATTCTTACCAAAATGACGGAAGAAGGACTCAGCTACGAAACGGCGCTCCGCGAAGCCCAACAACTCGGATATGCGGAATTCAATCCGTCGGCCGACGTGGACGGA
>CAMUPJ010000069.1 GCA_947090725.1 uncultured Clostridia bacterium | reverse complement strand
GTAAGTACGGGTACTACGGTAAAGGTAACGGATGCGCTCTTATTGCCGCAAGTAGCGGTCACGATAGCGGTACCTTGGGCAACCGCCGTCGCCACGTACCTGCCTTCGACAAGCGCTACGGTAAGTACGCTATTATCGGAGCTTGCAAGCGTAAGATCGCCGTCGGTCGCGTCAAGCGGATTCTTCACCGCCGTAAGTTCCGTTGTGTCGCCCACGGTAAGTTCGTCTCCGTCCGCCGTAAGCACCACTTCTTTAAGCGCCGAAGTATACGTAGCGGTATCCGAATCGGCAACGTGAGTAATCGTTACGTCGTGGTCGAGATAAGCGCCCGATTGGAACAAAAGTCCTTCTTTTAATGTGACCGTATATGCTACGGATTTTTGAATGTGACTCGACGAGAACGAAAGGTTATTCGCAGAGCGTACATATTGTTCCAAAACACTCCAGGTTGCGCTTGCGGAACCTGCCGCATCCCATAATTCTTTTATGGTCTGATTGTTGATCAAAATATGTGTTGCAAAATTTTCCAATGCACCCGATGCCACCATTTCATCGGCATTGCCGGGTTTATTTGCTTGACCGGGATGCGTGCCGTAAAACAAAACCATTCCGGGCATAATGTTTTCTCTAAACAGAATATCCAAGCGTTTCGCTTCTTGTTCACCGCCTGCACCGCCGACAGCAATTCGGTCGATATTCACAGGTGTGATTCCTTCCAAGGGTTCCGCCCACGGCTCAACCGTAGACCAATAAGCAAAGAATGCCGAATAATATCTGGTGATGGTCTCTTCCAAAACCATGCCCGATTTGGATACAAACGTCTCGTCGAAAGTGAGTACAACGGCTTCTTCGGGATTGAGGATATTTGCCGACTTGGCTACCGTAAAGGTAATATTGGAAGCCGTGCTGGAAATCAAAACCGGCGAAACTTCACCCACCTCTGCGTCGTTAACTTTGGTTTGATTCCATTCCTTTACCGTTTTTCCGTTGATGGAAATTTTTTCGGCATATGAATCGTCGTCTTCCAAATCCGATGCAGCTTCATTCGTCATTTTAATATTGAAGTTGACAGTAAATTGATATGCGTCGGGATACGTCATATCGGCGTCCACCGTCGCAATCGAAGTACCAGAAGTCAACGACGCTACAGAACCCGCGGAAACAGCCGCAATCCATGTACCACCCGAATATTCTACACTGAAAGTAGTACCCAAACGGCCTTCGTAACCGTGCAGTCCGTCTGAGTCATCCCCTTTGCCGAGCGGATAGTACATGCCTCTTCTAAACTCGATCGTCGTACCTTCTTTCGCCCAAGCGTTGACACCGTATACCCAGAATTGATGTCCACGCACATGGAATTGAATATCCGGCTTCTTCTCATAAGCCGTATACTGTATGCCGTTGACATAAATATAATTTCCCACACCTTGAAAATGTTGCGTATTTGCCAAGTTGCGATTCAAGACGCGATCGCCCGCTCCTTCACTTTGCGGCTTTTTGCTCGTATCAAACGGACTAAGCTCTAAAGTAAAGTCCCCGTTGCCTTTTACCAACGCCATAGTCAGTTCTTCCCCCACTGCGCCGGAAGTATAAGCATAGTCGCTCGGTACCCACTCCCAAGTGCCGGGTTCCGCTTCCGTCGTACCCGGCTCGGTGATCCCCGGCTCGGTCGTGCCGCCTTCGGCCGCAAAGGCGAAAACAGCAGTCATGCACATGGTAAGCATGCACACAAGGCACAAAATCATAATGCCCAGTTTTCCTGTTCTTTTCATACATTCTCTCCTTTTGAATCTTTTTTATTTAATACAAGGACTTCCTTGCGTTAAACCTTTGGTAGATTTTGTCACGCGTCATTTTTTGCGCCTACATATGCGCACCGAAATTTTCCGTTTTTTATTCAGGCGTTTTTCCGTTTACGACGCAGGCAAAGCAATCCCATCGCAGGCAGCAACAACGCGGTTGCGGCAACGGCGGATGCCCCTGCGGCGGTCGAACCGCATTTCTTCTTTTTGCTACCCGATTCCCCGTTGGCGTCCTCGTCTCCCGTCTGCCCGGGATTCTCGGAATTGCCGGGATCGGTTACCTCGCCGCCGACGGGCGCCTCGCCCGTCTTGTTGATGACCACTTTCACTTGTGCGGTAAACACGTCTTCTTCCACGTTTTTGGTTCGGATCGTAAAGGTAAAACTACCGGCATTTTTGCCGTTCAGGAATTCTTTTTTGATCGTTATGGTGCCCAAGGTCGAATCGGTACCGGGAGTAAAGTTAAAATTCAGAGATTGCAGACCGCCGCCCGAGAAAGAGACGTATTCGCCCGTACCGATATCCACGGGGATCACCAGGTCTTCGGTGCCTGCTTTGAGCTTCCAATAGTAGGTATCCTGCGAAAACGACGGAGGGATCGTAGCAAGCGCCGGGTCGGATAGGCGAACTACGATTTCTTCGCTTCCGCAGCCGTTATCCGCATAGAACGCATGCTCGCCGTACGCCTTACCGTCGAATGCGGCATGCTTGATGGTAAGCACTTTGGTATCGAGGTCATAGGAATAGAGCGAAGCGTCGAGCGCGGTCAGCGTACCGTCCACGTACTCGGAAAGCGTAATGCCCGTGCCGTAGATGGGATCGATCTCCACCGTCACGTCTTTGCCGGAGCCTGCCGTTACGCGCAACGCGGGCGCGCTCTCCGCGCCTTCGGGAATGATGCGACGGGCTGCGTTGATTCCTTTGATGACAATGGTGTTGCCCTTGGAGGTGCTGGCGTTGTCCTCGAAGAAGTGGAAATACGGATACGCCATATAGTTGCTGTCCGCAAAGTCGCTCAGCTTGGTCACAAGGTTATCGAAGATCAGCTTGCCGTTGTGGTACATATCGGTGCCCTCTTCTTTTACGATAAAGGTGATGATGTCCACACTGCTACGGCCTTTGTATCCCGCGCTGGGCGAGTTGGTCTGATACCCGTTGAGGCGGTTGTTTTGCGGTTGGTAAGTAGGTTGCGCCTGCCCCTTACCGGTCTGGAACATGATACCGTCGTTTTTGGCGGCAATGGCGTCGCTGTAGCCGCCCGTAGCTTTCCCTTCGAAGCTGTAACGCACCTTGTCGATAGTCTCCAAAACGCCGGGACGCCCGAGGCCTACGGCATACCATACCGCGCTGGCGTTGGATACGTCGTAGCTGTATTCGATGTGGATGGGCTTGCGCACGTCGTACCCCACCGTGCTGATAAACTGTTCGCGATAGCGAATCTCCGCACCGGGGCGTACGGCCGCGATCTTATCGGCAATCTTGTAGCGGATCGTGTCGTCGCCAAGTTCGGTGCGTTCGTCCGACCCAAACGTCAGCCAATCGTCCAAAATGTACTGCCCTACCTGATTGTCGGCAGGATAGAGACGGAACTCGATTACCGATTTCGTCTTCGTATAATATTCAAACGTGACGGTGCAATCGGATAAATCTACGTTCGACAGCTTGCGCACCGGCATGGCAGTCAATCCGTCGATGGCAATAAACCACCACGACTGTCCGTCAAAACCCGTTTCCTTATGGAAGTCGATACTATGCACTTTCTTGTCGGTGGATACGTACGTATCGAAAGTTTCGATATTCTCTCTCCCTTCCGAGCAGTATTTCATATCCGCTTCGATGGAAGGATCGAGATATACGATGTCCGACTGCATTTTCCTGAGTCCCGCACCGTTACTTTCGGCATCGGTATGTAAGCCGTACGACGTGATCTCGAATCCCACGCCCTGCGAATTGACGGCAGTGAACTTAAAATAATTGAGCGCCAATTCCCGCGTTTCTCCGTCTACGTTTGTATCGACGGAATTCGCCGAAGGAATACCGTAGCGAAAACGCACGCCTTCGTTGAAGTTGACGGTCTCGCCGTAGGTAGCGTGAATAGGCGTGCCCGCCGTAAAGCCCGCACCCGTCTTAAATGTCGCTATACCACTGCTGTTGACAGTGCAAGTTACCCCGTCCTGCGCTTCCGTAAGACTCCACTTGGCGGTTGTCTCGGCGGCAAACGCCACAAGCGTGCCCATGCACAGCGCGCAACACAGAAGCGCCAATACAAGGACGGTGAGGATGGTTCTTTTCTTTTTCATTTTCCCTTACACTCCTTTATAAGTAAAGTTCAATCTGCCCACAGGCGCACAGTCGCCCGTGATGTAGTACGATTGGATGTTTTCCGGCTCGGTCACGTTGTCCGCCACTTTGAAGCGAATGGTATATCCGCCGGTGATACCGAGAGCCGATTTGGGAACGGCAAACTGCATATATTTGCCGTTTGCGGTAAACGCCGCTTTGTCCTTCACGGTATACGTCAGTTCGTAATCGTCGTTTACGCCGATTTTTTCCACACTGCACTGTCCCGTGTACGACGACTTGCGGTTGATCACGTAGTTATACCCATAGAATGCGTTATCGTTGCTCTGCCCCTCTACGTCGATCAGAAGATTCATGAAGTTGTTCTCTTCCGGCGCTTTGACAATATCGGCGGCGCACTCGACGAGGAAGTAGATATTTTCGCTGTCGCTTGTTACACGCACCGATGCGATATCGTTACGAAGACTCGTATCTTTGAGCATCTTGGTGCCGGAGAAATTCAAAAAGTTTCGATGGATAGCGCCGGTAAACGAATCGAATATGCCGTTCACGTCGCTCCACTGGGTAAGCCCCTGCTTGATATCGATGGTCTTGCCGTTCCCCGCCGCCTGCGTGCCCGACTTCCCTTTATAGGTGCGCACGTTGCGCATCAGTTGCAGATACGCATTGTCGGCATAGCCGTCTTTCATCATCTCGATATCGCGACTGTATTCGCGGTTGACGGTATCCACAAAGAATACGCCGCCAAAAGCGGGATTGACCGACTTGAGCGCAATCCACTCGTTCCAACCGGTCACAAAGGCAAACTTGGGATCGAGGCGGTGCGCCACTTCCCATTCCTCTTCGAAGTTCACGCCGCTGTTGATTGCGTCGTCGCTGTGGTCGGCGCCCGTCTTTTTACTGTATCCTCTGCCCCACATGTTCGCCGCGGCGCTTTCGTCCCGCAACGCCTTGGAGAACGGAATCAGATTGTGTTGGGCAATGGAAACGTTCATGGCGTCGCCCAACATTTTCTGGTCGGCCTTTGTACCGTCGGGATTGGTACTCCAATCCATCCAAGGCAATCCGTTTTCGTACTGCACGTTGTTCGGCCAGGTAGATTCCCAGATATCGAAGAACGCGAGACATTCGGCGTTGAGCGCCCGTTTGACGGGATCGGTCACGATCGAAGCATCGGCGCTCAGGAGATAATCCGCCGCCGTAATGCCGGGGGTTTCGTTGTTGGTGCTGTTCGGGTTGCTGATTGCCACAATCTTCGGCTTGCCGTCGGGGCAGAACCACAAATCACGGTATTTGCCCGGTTTGTATATGCCCGTCTTCGCCAATTCGTTGTGCTCGGCGGAATTACCCGCATACAGCTTGCGTACCACGTCCGCCGAATTGGAGTTGGTATAGAATACGAATTTGGGAACGTTCCAGCCTTCGTCGTAGTATTGCTGCAAGGTATCCAACACCTTTTGCACGACTTCGATGTAGAACGCGCCGTTGGTCACGTCGAAGCAGAGAAAGTCGATGCCCGCCATGGTGAAGAGTTCCACCTGCTTGCGGATCACCCACGGATCAAGACTGTTGTAGTAGCCGTACAGCGGTTCGCCCCAATGGTGGTACTTACCTACGGGACTGGACGTGGTGCCTGCGGTATTCCAAAGCGCCGAGGGGTCCTCGTCCAAAAGCTTCGTGATGTCGTACACGCCGCTCATCTCTCCGCCGTGTTGCCCGAGCCATGCAAAATAGAACAATCCCACATAGCGGTCTTTGTCGGTTTTGTAGCCGTCGATATAATCGAAACTCCGCCCGAAATCGTCGGTGGCGGACAGACGGTTTACCGTATCCTGTTTCTTGCGCGTCATTTCCACCAGCGCGCCGTCTTCCGTAAAGGAAAACGTAGGATTGTTTTTGTCTCCGAAATCGATTATCACAACGTCATCCTCCTCGCCGGGCTTCGACGGATTGTCGGGAGTTCCGGGATCGGTCGGACCGGGCTTTTCCGGCTCGTTACCGCTCGGCGTTTTCGCGTCGTTGCCGCATCCGGCAAACGCAAGCGTCACCGAGAGTAGCAGCGCAAGCAAAAAACTGATTTTCTTCATCGATATTTCCTCCTGTTTTTATCGGATATAACCGTAAGTATAGTCCAATCGCCCGATGGGCGCGCTGTCGCCTTGTATGTAAAAATTCATCACGTTACTTGCGTCTACGTTGTCGCTGACTTTGAAGCGGAAGCCGGGATCGGAAGCGTTCACGCCGATGGCGGAAAGCGGAACCGCTACCGTCATTACCTTGCCGCTCTTTATCGCCGTAACGTCGGATACGTCGTCGTAACTGCCGTCCGCTTTGCGCGCTTGGAGTTTGCCGCGAAAGCAATCCACCGCGTAGGCAAAGCCCTGCGCGCGCGTAGCGTCCAGCCACACGCACAGCGATCCTGCGTCGCCGTCGCGCATTCCGATAATCTCCGCCGCACATTCGATCCGGAAATACGCATGCAAGTCGTCCGTCGCCACTTTAACTTCGGCGATATCGTTGCGGTTCGTATCGTCGGTATAGGTCGTGCGCGGATCGTAACCGGCATAGTTGCGCGCCATGGCGTCCCCCACAAAGTCGGGATACGCGCGCACGCTTTCCCATGCGGCGTCGTTTGCATCGGCGGCGGCGAATACGGTTTTCACGCTGTCATAATGCTTGCCGGGCGTATAGGCGTAATTGCGGATATTCTGCACCATCTGCATAAAATAGTTGTCGCCGTACGCTCCGCTGTCCATCTCGATGTCGCGGCTGTATTCGGTATTGAACTGGTCCACGTAGAATACGTCGTTGCTTTCGTACTTTTTCAAGGCAATCCATTCGTTCCAGCCGGTGATGAACACCGTCTCCACGTCGTCGAAATCGTACTCGTTGGAATTTGCCCGAAACACCGTGTCCCACTGCCCTTGGAAATTGGATCCTTCCGCTATGCGGTCGGAATTATTCACGTAATCGGTATAGGAAAATCCTCTGCCCCAGTTCCCTTCTTTCTGACTCATCTTATGCGACACATGCTGTGCCACCGATACCGACATCGTGCCGTTGTGATTGTATTGCGGATAGTTCCAGTCCATCCACGGAAACGCATCGTCGTCGGCCAGCGCGTCGGGCCACTGCGCCGTACGCATCTCGAAAAAGTTTTTCAGCGTCGCTTCTTCTTCCACCGACGCATTGTAGAGGCGCACGTCGGACAGAATGAGCGGTTTACCGTTCGGGCTGTACCAAAGCTCCGGATAGCGGTTGGGCGCATCGGGGGCATAATAGCGGTTATATAGAGCACGCGTCGTATTTTTGGAGCCGCTGTTGGTCATAAAAGCGATTTTCGGCACGGCGAACCCCTGCAAACGGTACCGCTCCAATATCTCCAGCAGTTGAATGACCACATTGTCGTACGTAGGCCCGTTGGAAGTATCGAAGAGCAAAAAGTCGATGCCCGCCGCCGTGAAAAGTTCCACGTGCCGCGTAAGCACCCACGGATCGGCGTTGTTGTAGTAGCCGTACAGCGGCTTGCCCCAGAAATGATATTGCCAGACGGGGCTGACTTCGCTTTCGGGGTCGAAGATTTCGTCGGGCGCGTTTTCCTCCATCTCGGACACGTCGTACACGCGGTTCCCGTGCGCGCCGAGCCACAAAAAGTAGAACAGCCCCACGTCCCGTTTTTGCTGTCGCTCGTCTACGGGCAAGACCGTGCGTCCGAGCGCGTCGGTGCCGGAAATCCGCGACGTCGCATATTGCACGTCGGTCAGTTCGCGCGTGTCGGGGCCGACGGGGACGTCTTTTTCCTTGTCCTTTTTGCCGCATCCCGCACAGCTAAGCGCCAACACCGACGCCAATGCCAAGGCCAGAATTTTTTTGATTCGCATCCTTTTCTCTCCTTATCCCTTGAGTGCGGAAGTGGAAACGCCTTCGATGAGTTGCTTTTGGAAAATCACAAACAATATCGTGGGGAATATCGACATAAACAGTCCGCCCGCCATTTTGAGATTGGCTTTATCGGGCGTAACGTAGGTATAGATCGAGCCTTTGAATACGGCGTAGGCCAGCGTCTCCTTGCCTTCTTTGCCGATATACACCAAGGGGCCGTAAAAGTCGCTCCAGTTGGCATTGAAAACCGTAATCATAATAAAGATGAGTACCGGAACGCACAGCGGCAACGTGATGCGGAAAAACCGCAAAAACGGATTGGCGCCGTCCAGACGTGCCGCTTCTTCCAATTCGTACGGAATGCCCATCATATACTGACGGATCAAAAATATGTAGATGGCGCCGCCGCCGAACAGATTGGGAATGGTAAGCGGCAATACCGTATCCAGCCAATTGAAGTCGGCAAACATAACGTACAGCGGCACCTGCAACACCGCACCCGGCAACATCATCGTGGCCAGCATGATGCCGAATACGACCTTTTTGCCCGCAAATTTGCTCTTGGCGAATCCGTACGCCACGAACGAAGCGGAAAGCGGAATGGCTATCAGGTTGAACACTACGATTTTCAGCGTCTGCAACGTATACTTAAAGTAATTGTCGCTCCCGAACAGTTGCCGGAACGCTTCGCCCGAAAAAGGCTTGGGCCACAGCTCGATGGGAACCTTCATCACCTGGCCGCTCGTCATCACCGAACGCAGGAGCATATACAGATAAG
>CAMUPJ010000068.1 GCA_947090725.1 uncultured Clostridia bacterium | reverse complement strand
CGATTCGCTCATAAGATACGGATTAAAGCCGTAGGCGCACACCGTAGTCGTATCGGTCACGCCGAGCGTAGGGAGCGTTGCCGCCATGGCGATAGACGGCGTGAGTTGGTACTTACCGCCGAACGGCATGAGTACCGAGCCTGCGCCGATGGTCGAGTCGAATATCTCGCCCAGTCCTTTTTGCGAACAAACGTTGAGATCGCGCAACGTGTGGGAAAGCGCCGTCGCCATATCCCCTTTGCGGATCGCCGCATCCACCTCTTTGGGAAGCGAGTCGAAGAATTTGACTTCGCCGTCTTTGATGAGAACGTCGGTATGTTGGCGCACCCCGTTGCTGTCGAGGAATTTACGCGGCAGGTCCACTACCATGTTGCCGTTGTAGAACATACGCATGCGGGCGAGATCGGTGACCATTGCCACCCGCGTCGCCGTCAGATTCTCTTCGGCGCAAAGCTTGCCCATCGTCTCTTCGTCTTGCGCGCGCACGACTACCGCCATACGCTCCTGACTCTCGCTGATGGCAAGCTCGGTGGCATTGAGGCCCTGATATTTTTTGGGTACTGCGTCGAGATCGATGTCCAGTCCCGGGCTTAGCTCGCCAATCGCTACGCTCACGCCGCCCGCACCGAAATCGTTACAACGCTTGATAAGTCGCGTGACTTCCGATTTGCGGAACAGACGCTGGATCTTGCGCTCGGTAAGCGGATTGCCCTTTTGCACTTCCGCACCGCAAGAATCGAGACTCTTTTCGGTGTGCGCTTTGCTCGATCCCGTCGCGCCGCCGCAACCGTCACGTCCCGTCGCGCCGCCGATCAAAAGCACGACGTCTCCCTTTTCGGGCACGGAACGCACCACGTTTTCCGCAGGCGCCGCGCCTACGACAAATCCGGTCTCGAGGCGTTTGGCCACGTAGCCGGGATGATACACTTCGTGCACGCCGCCGGTAGCAAGTCCTATCTGGTTGCCGTAACTCGAAAAGCCCGCCGCCGCCGTCTTGGAAATCACGCGTTGCGGTAATTTGCCTTTGAGCGTTTTTTCGTACGGTTCGGTTACGTCGGCCGCGCCCGTAACGCGCATCGCCTGATACACGTATACGCGCCCCGAAAGCGGATCGCGGATCGCGCCGCCGAGGCAGGTTGCCGCGCCGCCGAACGGTTCGATTTCGGTGGGATGGTTGTGCGTTTCGTTCTTGAACATCACCAACCAATCCTGCGGCTCTCCGTCTACTTCCGCCGTAACGCGAATAGAGCAAGCGTTGATTTCTTCGCTGGCATCGAGATTATCCAAAAGCCCCTGCTTTTTCAGTTCGCGCACGCCGATGGTGGCAATGTCCATCAGGCAAGGATATTTGTCGGGGCGTCCTTTGTGATGCTCGTTAAAGAGACGCAAATACTTTTCGTACGCCGCTTGGATAGCGGGATTCTCGCTCTTGATCTTTACCGACTTAAGGTGCGTGAGGAAAGTCGTATGACGGCAATGGTCCGACCAATACGTGTCGATGACTTTCAGCTCCGTCTCGGTGGGATTGCGCATCTGCGAACGGAAATGCGCTTGCACGAACAACAAGTCCGCCACGCTCATGGCAAATCCGATACGGCCGTGGTACGACGCGATCTCTTCTTCGCTCCATTCTATAAAGCGATCCACCAGCTTGGGAAGCGCGGGAGCGTCGTAGCTTTGCACAAGGGTTTTCGGCTTTTCGGGACTTGCCGCGCGCGCCTCTACGGGATTGATAAGGTAGGACGCGATCTTTTCTTTCTGCGCGGCCGTAATACCGCCGACGGCGTATACGGTAGCACAACGAATCAGCGGCGGAGAGGACAGCGTGAGCATTTGCACGCATTGCGCGGCGCTGTCGGCACGCTGGTCGTACTGCCCGGGCAGATATTCGGAAAGAATCCATTCCGCGTCCGCAATCTCCGGCAATTGCTCGAAATATACGTCGTCTACCGGCGGCTCGGAAAACACCGAAGTCACGGC
The DNA here is from genome assembly GCA_947090725.1 of uncultured Clostridia bacterium. Classification (GTDB taxonomy): domain Bacteria; phylum Bacillota; class Clostridia; order Christensenellales; family Pumilibacteraceae; genus Pumilibacter. The sequence goes on along the minus strand of CAMUPJ010000068.1, from coordinate 6,832 downwards.
GCGATCGAAATCTTCGCCGTCAAGTCCTTCCACGTCGTAGCGCAGAAATACCCGCACAAAGCTTGCCTTTATGCCGAGTACGCCCTCCACGTCCGAACGAATCTTGTCGGCGCTGTGCCGAAGTCCCTCTTTCTTTTCTACGTAAATTCTTTTGATCATATAACACCTTTCCCGCTTTTTTGTAAAAAGCGGCGCAAAAAACTTTATATGGTTCCGTACCGTCGCCGTATCAGTGCGTTTTGCAAATATCCTTGCGGTAGAACATCCCGTCAAACGAAATCCGTGCGATATTGTCGTACGCCTTTTTCTTGGCTTGAGAAAGATCACTCCCCAGCGCGGTCACGCCCAGCACTCTGCCGCCATTCGTAACAATCTCGCCGCATTCGGGGCAAACCGCCGTGCCCGCATGGAATACGATCACGTCGTCGTCGAGTTTGCCGAAGGTAATCTTTTTCCCCTTCTCATATTTGAGGGGATAACCGCCCGACGCCGCCACCACGCACACCGCGGCACGCTCGTCCCACTCGAGGACGATTTTGTCGAGCGTTCCGTCTATGCAGGCATTGAACACGTCGTACAGGTCGGTCTTAAGCCGCGGCAATATGACCTGCGTCTCGGGATCGCCGAAGCGGGCGTTGTACTCGAGCACCTTGATATCGCCGCTGTCCGACACCATCAAGCCGAAATACAGCACGCCCTGAAAGCGCCGTCCCTCTTTTTCGAGGGCGCGAATCGTGGGCAGAAAGATTTTTTCCATAGCGTTCTTCGCCATGGCGGGGGTATATTTGTCTTGCGGGCTGAAGGTACCCATACCGCCGGTGTTGAGTCCCTTGTCGCCGTCGAGCGCGCGTTTGTGGTCTTGGCTGGACGCCATGGGAAGCAACGTTTTGCCGTCGGTAAACGCGAGCACGCTCACTTCGAATCCCGTCAGAAATTCTTCGACGACCACTTCTTTGCCCGCGGCGCCGAACGCATGATCGAGCATGATTTCCTTGAGACCCGCCTCGGCTTCTTCGCGGGTATTGGCGATAATCACGCCCTTGCCGAGCGCCAGTCCGTCCGCTTTGATGACGGTGGGAATGGGACAAGTCTTAAGATATGCCGCCGCCTTTTCGTAGTCGGAAAAGGTCTCGTAGCGGGCGGTGGGAATGCCGTACTTGTGCATGAGATTCTTGGAGAACACCTTGCTTGCCTCGATAATCGCGGCATTGGCGCGCGGTCCGAAGGCACGGTGCCCCGCCTGCTCCAATCTGTCCACAAGTCCCAAAGCCAGCGGATCGTCGGGGGCAACCACGGTGAGCGCGATATCGGAGTGTTGCTCGACAAACGCAACGATCTTGTCGAGATCGGTTGCTTTGATATCTCCGTGACACTCGGCGATCTGCGCAATGCCCGCATTGCCGGGCAGACAATAAATTTTGCCTACCTTGGGGCTTTTATGCAGAGCGTACACGATAGCGTGTTCTCTGCCGCCGCCTCCCACTACCAATACGTTGTTCTTTTCCATGGTTTATCCTTTCCCGCTTTTTTGAAAACGAGGTAAAACGTCTACGTGCCGCGGCACGTTTTTCGGTAATTTCCGCCTTTGGGAGTCCGACCAACACGGGTCAAACAAGCGGGCATAGCCCGTGTAGCGCCGTGTTGCGTTCGGTCGATATATTAGTGCTTGAAGTGGCGCTGCCCCACAAACACCATCGCGATTCCGTGCTTGTCGCACGCGTCGATGCTCTCTTGGTCGCGCACACTGCCGCCCGGTTGTATGATAGCGGTGATGCCTGCCGCGGCCGCCGCTTCCACGCAATCGTCGAACGGGAAGAAAGCGTCGGAGCCGAGCACGGCGCCCTTTACGCGATCGCCCGCATGCTCGATGGCTTGTTGCGCCGCCCAGATGCGGTTGGTCTGTCCTCCGCCCACGCCGATGGCGCTGTTGCCTTTCACAATGGCAATGGCGTTGCTCTTTGCGTGCTTGACTACCTTGTAGGCAAAATCGAGCTGCCGCATTTCTTCGTCAGTGGGCGCGCGCTTGGTCACGACTTTCACGTCGTCTGCGTTATAAAGCGTAGTGTCTTTATCCTGGATGAGAAGTCCGCCGTACACTTTTTTCATATCGTAGGCATGGGAGCTATACGTCGCCGATATCGTAGGCAGACGGAGCACGCGCAAATTGGGTTTTGCCTTAAAGATTTGCAACGCTTCCGCCGTAAAGTCGGGCGCAATGACGATCTCGAGGAAAATCTTGACCATTTCCGCCGCGGTATCGGCGTCTACCGTACGGTTGACCGCCACAATGCCGCCGAAGATGGAAACGGGATCGCACTCGTACGCCGCCGTATATGCTTTAAGCACCGTTTCGCCCAAGCCTACGCCGCACGGATTGGCGTGTTTGCAAGCCACCACGGCGGTCGTGTCGAACTCATGCAAGAGATCGAGCGCGCCGTTGGTATCGTTGATGTTGTTGTAGCTCAGCTCTTTGCCCTGCAACTGCTCGGCGCCGGGAAGCGACCCCGCAAGCGGCAATGCTTCTCCATAGAACGCTCCCCCTTGTTGCGGGTTTTCGCCGTAGCGCAGATCCTGCTTTTTTTCGTACGCAAAGGTGATCTGCTCGGGGAACCGAATCCCCAGCCGCTCGCGCATATAGGTGGAAATCATCGTGTCGTACACGGCGGTATGCTGGAAAACTTTGTACATGAGCCCGAATTTGTATTCGACGCTCAGCGTCCCCGCTTTCAGATGCGCAATCACGCCGTCGTAGTCGGCGGGGTCCACCACTACGCACACGTCGCGGTAATTCTTGGCGGCGCTTCGGAGCATGGTGGGGCCGCCGATATCGATATTTTCGATCGCTTCCTCCAGCGTAGTCCCCTCTTTGAGAATGGTTTGCTTGAAAGGATAGAGATTGACCGCCACGATGTCGATGGTATTGATGCCCAGTTTTTCCAACTGCGCCATATGTTCGGGCAGGTCTCTGCGCGCCAAAAGCCCCGCATGCACCGCAGGATGCAACGTCTTGACCCTGCCGTCGAGACATTCGGGAAAGCCCGTAATCTCGCTGATACCGATATTCTTGACGCCTGCCGCCGCAAGCGCTTTGGCGGTACCGCCGGTAGAAATGATTTCGTAGCCGAGCTTTACGAGCGCTTTGGCAAATTCCACCACACCCGTTTTATCGCTGACGCTGATTAACGCTCTTTTTACCATGATTTAACTCCTTATTCGATTACATTTTTTCTCTTGTCACACACCGCCAAGCGGAGCGAACGCTTTACCGTTTCCCAATTGCCGCGTTGCTACCGCGCCGCGTCGTGCCCGTCGACGATCACTTTGCCGTTTTCCACGCGGACTTTATCGTCGCACAGCCACCCCACGACTTGCGGGAACAGTTTGTGCTCCACCTCTTCGAGTACGCGCGCCTGTAGCGACGCGGGCGTATCGTTCTCCAAAACGGGCACTCTGCCTTGCGCGATAATTGCGCCGCGGTCGATGCCGTTGTCCACGTAATGTACCGTGGCGCCGCTCTCTTTTTCCTGCGCGGCAAGCACCGCTTCATGCACATGAATGCCGTGAAATCCCTTCCCGCCGAATTTGGGCAACAACGCGGGATGGATGTTGATAAGGCGGTACGGATACGCTTCGAGAATAAAAGGCGAAACAATCCCCAGATACCCTGCCAAGAGTACGTAATCCGCCTCGTACGCCTGCAACAACCGCAAAATCTCACGGTCGCGCGCGTCTCTGCTCTCGAAGTCGCAAAGCGCGCAAACATAGGCGGGGATATTGCGCTCTTTCGCCCGCGTAAGCGCGTACGCCGCCGCATTGGAAGAAATTACGACCTTCACCTCGCCGTTGATTTCGCCGCGGTCGATGCTCTCCAGAATCGACGCCATATTACTGCCGCCGCCCGATACGAGCACGGCAAGATTCTTTTTGCGTTTTTTCAATGATTTCTCCCTGAAAGAAATACCTGTATTCCGCTACCGAACGGTACGGACGCATGCATTGCCCCATACGGCAGATTGCTTCGCTACCGCTCGCAATGACGTATAACCGCCACTATGCCGATGACAGGCAACCGTCGCCACGCCGATGACACATAAACGTCGCCATGCAGTGCATCGCAACGGCGCAACAAGCGCGTGCTCCCGCGTGGGCTGGATACGGCCACTGCTCTATGCGGCGTGTACGTAGCCGAGACGAAGTGCCAACCCCCGCCGTTACTTATCGATACCCAAAAGCTTGACGCCCTCGCCCGCTACGGTTTTTCCGATCACGTACGCTTTTTCGCCCAGACTTTGCGCGGCGTTCACCACGTCCGCCGCCGCGTCCTGCGGCACGCACAGCATAAGACCGATACCCATGTTAAAGGTATTGTACAGCTTGCTGTCGGGCAGACCCGATCTTTCTTTGAGCATGTCGAACACGGGCAAACGATCGTACGCCTTTATATCGATCTCGCACCCGATACCCCTGGGGAACATGCGCGGCACGTTTTCGATAAAGCCGCCGCCCGTGATGTGCGCAATGCCTTTTATCGGATAGCTCTTTATAAGTTCGAGCGCCGTTTTCACGTATATGCGCGTGGGCGTCAGCACTTCCTCGAGAAGCGTTTTATGGAGACGCGGCTCGAACTTTTCCAGCGTCTTTTTGTCCTCGCCGAACAGCTTGCGCACCAACGAAAAACCGTTGGAGTGAATGCCGCTGCTTTGCAAGCCCACCAAAGCGTAATCCGCCTTGATATCGGCGCCCGTGATGGCCTTGCGCTTGTCCACAATGCCCACGCTGAAGCCGGCAAGATCGTACTCGCCCACTTGGTAGAATCCCGGCATTTCCGCCGTCTCGCCGCCGATCAGCGCGCAGGACGACTGGCGACAACCTTCCGCCACGCCCGAAACGATCTTTTCCGCCTGCTCGGGAAACAGCTTGCCCACCGCCATGTAATCCAAAAACAACAGCGGCTTGGCGCCCTGGCAGATCACGTCGTTCACGCACATGGCAACACAATCGATACCCACCGTGTCGTGCTTGTCCGCGATAAACGCATACTTGAGCTTGGTGCCCACGCCGTCGGTGCCGGCAACGAGTACCGGCTCGCCGCCCACATAGTCGCCGATGGAATAGAATCCGCCGAACGAACCGAGATCGCCGATCACGTTTTTATCAAACGTAGACTTCACGTGCTTTTTCATAAGTTCCACGGCTTTATACCCCGCGGTGACGTCTACGCCTGCTTCTTTATAATCCATACAATTCTCCTTCCTGCTTTTTTTGTAAAAAAGCAGGCAAAAAAACTCTTAACGGGAAACCTTTCTCGGATTGCGGAATGGTGCGGACCGACACAGCCGGCAGGACGCACACGAGGGCGCGCACCTTTCGCGGGTGCAACCGCACGCAGTGGCAAAACGTGCCGTTATGCAAGCCCGAGACGGCGCATCATTTCGGCGTAGGCTTCCTCCACCCCGCCCATATCTCTGCGGAAACGGTCTTTGTCGAGTTTCTCGTGGGTGATGCTGTCCCAGAAACGGCAGGTGTCGGGGCTGATCTCGTCCGCCAGAATGATCTTATCGCGGAACTTGCCGAACTCCAGTTTGAAATCCACCAGATCGATATTCAGCTTTTTGAAATAGTCGATCATAAACGCGTTTACCTTAAATGCCAGATCGGTGATGGTATCGATCTCTTCACGGGTAGCGAGTCCCATGCCCATCGCGTGATAATCGTTGATCATCGGATCGCCGAGATCGTCGTTTTTGTACGAAAACTCGATGACGGGACACTGGAGCGCGGTACCCTCCGCGATCCCCAAACGCTTGCTCATGCTGCCTGCGGCAATGTTGCGGATGATCACTTCGAGCGGTACGATCTTCACTTTTTTCACAAGCGTTTCGCGGTCGCTCAATTCTTCTATGTAGTGTGTGGGAACGCCTGCCTTTTCAAGCTGACGGAACATATGATTGCTCATGCGATTGTTGACTACGCCCTTGCCGACAATCGTTCCTTTCTTCAGTCCGTTGAACGCCGTTGCGTCGTCTTTGTACGACACAAGCACGATATCGGGATCGGAAGTGGCAAAAACTTTCTTCGCTTTGCCCTCATACAGCTGTTCGCCTTTGGTTACTTTCATTTTTATATACTCCTTATATTTATGCGTCCATTATGATTGCGGTCGTACGACTACCGCCGCACGCATGTTCTCTCTTTACAGTTGCGCCTGCAACTCTTTGTCGTCGCGCTCGATTTTCTGCTTCATTTCTTCTTTGTACGCGGCAAATTTGTTCCCCAGCTCGGGATACTTGAGCGAAAGTATCTGCACCGCCAGCAATCCTGCGTTTTCGCCCGCGTTGACGCCCACCGTCGCTACGGGAATCCCGCTCGGCATCTGCACCATACTCAAAAGGCTGTCCAATCCGCCCATCATGGACGTTTGCACGGGAAGCGCGATAACGGGCAACACCGTGCTTGCGGCAAGCACGCCTGCCAAGTGCGCGGCTTTGCCCGCCACGCCCACAATGACCTCTATCCCGTTCTTTGCCGCCTGCGCCGCATACGCGTGCGCCGCATCGGGCGTACGGTGCGCGCTGATTACACGCACGTCCGCATCCACGCCGAATTTTTTAAGCGCCGCTATACACGGTTTGACCACTTCGAAATCCGATTTACTGCCCATTATCACGCCTACTTTCATGACGCACACTCCTTAAAAATCGCTACCCGGATATTGTAGCACAAACCGACACAAAACGCAAGCCTTTGGGGTGCGGCACGCACAAAAAACAGCCGCGATTACCGTAATTCCCACAGGGAATTTAATAAAACGCAAATAAAAAGATTTAGGCAT
>CAMUPJ010000067.1 GCA_947090725.1 uncultured Clostridia bacterium | reverse complement strand
ATTCCCCTTGGTGGTGCCAAAAACGCCATACTCCTTCATGGAGTGTGGCGTTTTTCGTATTACCGACGGAGACTGAGAACACGAGCCGGCAATCTTTTGCCGTGCGAGCGTTCGCTCAGCCGAGCGCGTAGCGCGAACGCCACGGAGCAACGCGGAGTATTCCCCTTGGTGGTGCCAAAAACGCCATACTCCTTCATGGAGTGTGGCGTTTTTCGTATTACCGACGGAGACTGAGAACACGAGCCGGCAATCTTTTGCCGTGCGAGCGTTCGCTCAGCCGAGCGCGTAGCGCGAACGCCACGGAGCAACGCGGAGTATTCCCCTTGGTGGTGCCAAAAATGCCATACTCCTTCATGGAGTGTGGCATTTTTCGTATGGCTTCCTTTTAATAGCTTATGTCGGGTTTAACAGACATAATACGAATAGTTCCCCGACACGTTCACGACGATCCATTGCAAGTCGCCCATAGGATACACCGCAAAGTATGAATTGAATCGGTCGCCGTATTCCATGTGGCACAAAGGAACGGACAAATCGTTTTTGGCATATACCCCCACGTATCTCGGAAATAATCCGAACGTCGCGATCACGTAGTCGTTCATTACCTCGCATACCGTGATTTCATCGTAGTATTCCTTGTCGTTCGTAAACGAATCATAGGAATCTCCCGTTGCCGCCAACAATCTTACGTTTCCGAACGAATTCTCCAAGCTCCCGTCCGCATCGTATATTGCCGACTCACCCACCATGCAGTAGCCGTCGCCGAGTTTTCTGTATGCGCTTTGAAACTTTTTATCGGATACGCTATACCTTTCCGCAAGCGTAGCGCCGTCGTATTTGTAAATATACGTATCGTCTTTTGTGTATACATACCCGTTTTCTTCTTTATAGATTCGGTCGCCCGATATAGATTTCGACGTACCGTCGGAAAAATATATCGTACTATTCTGAAACATCATACAGTATCCTCTGCCCTTGGCGTCTACATAATTGAGATATTCTATCGTGGAAAAATGCTCGGACAGCTTTTGCAAGTCGTATACATAGGCATTTATCTCTCGGAACAATACGTATTTGCCGCTGTAACAAGGCGTGTTCAGGGCGTATTGTCCCTCAAAAAGCACCGATCGCACACCGGTAGTCAGTTCTGTACGGTAAAGCGTTTTTGCCGAATAGCTATTTTCTTTCCAAAAAGCCCGACCGTTGTATACGTACAACGAATCGAAATCCGCATTTTCCAATTTTACCGTACGCGTAACGGAAAAATCATTGGGATTCAAAACCCGCAACGTATCGTCCGTAAAGGCATACAACGTTCCGTTTTCATAACGGACTTTTCCGTTTTTCACCGCGCCGTCAATTTCGTCCGATACCGTAAGCCTGCGCGCTCCGCTGTACATTTGCGCCACAAAACCGTCCGCGTCCACCAGATTGTTACATATGGGATACGTTTCCAAATTGGCGTAATACGATTTGGAGCTCAAGTCGCCGTGGGTAATCATCGGTTTCTCTCGGATCATCTCCATCGTTGTCTTTACGGTGAAATTCTCTCTATCCGGTTTATTACGGAATTTCACGGTTACGCTCATCGATCGGAAATACTCTCCGTCCAATACCACGTTGCCCTTGATCGTGGCAAGCAACTTAAGATTCTTCTTTTCCGTGCCGGTCAGTTCATCGGTAAAAAAGCTGTCTTTCATTTCGAGATAATACCCGTTTCCTTTTTTGCGGATGTATTTGATCTTATCCAAATCGAAATCATCGGCATCTTCGGCATCTTCGGCATACGCGTCGAGCTGTCTCTCCAACAAATCCTCCAGCGTAACGATATCCGCAGGCTGTATATATTCGGTATACGAATAACTTGTACTGGATATTCCGCTTTTCACGGTAACATCGTCGTCCGAGTTGTAAAAGACGACTTCCCCGTTTTCGTCTATGTATCCTTGCAGATAATCTTCCTGCTTTACGTCTCCGTCCACTTCGGTGGTATACTTTATGTTATAATACCCGAGTTGCAAATTGGTATCGATGCACGTCTCGATCTTGTCGATATACCGACTGCGGTTTGCATGCGGAATAAACACGAAGTACGTCATAAGGCACATCGCGACGATCAACGCCGCGCCGAGTGCACTGCCGAGACTGATAAAAAACACCTTGAAATTAAAGGGGCGTTTGGAACGCTTTGCTGCTTTCGGTGCGGGATCGGTGGGCAGAGGCGCTACGGGAGGGGCGACGCTCGCCTCGGATTCGGTCTCTTCCGCATTCAGAAAATAGCCGATCTCCACCCGCAAGACTTCGCTCAACTGCATCAGATATTCTACCGAAGGAATGCTTTCGCCCGTCTCCCATTTGCTGACTAACTGGTTGGAGACGTTCATCGCCTGTGCCAAGTCTTTTTGCGTCATGCCACGGTCTTTTCTGCCCGACTTGATTTTTTCACTGATCTTCGTAACGTCCATTGGTTATCCTCCCATCGTATTTACCGTACCATTATACCATAAACCCGTGCGGTTTTCAAGTCAATCCATTCCACAAATCGTGGAATCGCAATACGATACGAGGAATTCATCCGCATCGATGCGCATCTGTTTACTTGGTTCCGCCGTACGAAGAGGTGTTGTCTATCAGGATATCCTGCGTATCTTTCAGGCGCGAAGTTTTGATGCGCTTACACAGTTGTTTATAATACGCGTTCTCGTTTACGGGCAGGGTCACGGGCTTATCCTCCCATGCCGACAGTAGCATTGCGTTGATCAGTTCCACGCACTTTAAGCCTTCGGTGCCGTCCACATACAACTTCTCTTTGCCGAGTATCGCATCGGCGAAGTTGTTGAGAATGCCTACGTGTTGCGGATTTTCGCCGCTTTGCTTTATCGTTTCCACGCTGTACTTAGGCTCGGCAAACCCGTTTTGCGCCGTTTTGAGAAACGCTTGCAGATCCTCTTGCAAGCGATACACGGTAAGCTCGTCTTTTTCGCAAACCACTTTGCCGCGCGAACCCAATATCTCGAAACGGTTGGTGCCGGGGGCGTCCGCCGTCGTCGTTATAAACGCGCCGGTTGCCCCGTTGGGGAATTCCAGATACGCCGTCACGTCGTCTTCCGTCTCGATATCGTGCCACTTGCCGAAATGGCAAAAAGCGCGCACTTTTTGCGGCATCATGCCGCAGATCCACTGCAACAGATCGAGTTGGTGCGGGCATTGGTTCATGAGTACGCCGCCGCCCTCTCCCTTCCAGGTGGCGCGCCACGATCCCGAATCGTAGTAAAACTGCGTGCGGAACCAATTGGTGATGATCCAGTTCACGCGGCGGATTTCTCCGATTTCGCCGTCGGCCACCAGACTGCGCATTTTTTTATACAGCGGATTGGTGCGCTGGTTATACATCATGGTGAACAGTCCTTTGCTCCGTTTTGCCACCGCATTCATCTCTTTCACCTGCATGGTATACACGCCCGCAGGTTTTTCGCAGATCACGTGCAAGCCTTTTTTCAGGGCGCGTACAGCAAGTGCGGGATGATCGTAGTGCGGCACCGCAACAATCACGGCGTCTACGTCGGCGTTGTCAATCAACTCGTTGCCCGACGCATAACACGCATATGGGCCGGGCAGCTTCGCTTTCGCCGCTTCCAGCTTGGCGGAACTACAATCGGCAATTGCGGTTACCACGCCGTTTTGCACCTTGCCGTCACAAAAGAAGCCGAGATGCGCAAATCCCATATTGCCTACGCCGATAATACCGAACTTTACTTTATCCATTTTTCTTTCTCCTCATGATATCCGTTATTTCGTAAGATGACACGCAACGCTTCTGCCGCCGCCCCGAACGCTTGCCGCGGCGATGCAAACGAAAACTTGTGCTTCAGTTGTGTGCGGTCGATATTCGCATACCCGTCGAATACGGCCAAATGCGGCTCAAGCGTAAGCACCGTATCGCCGTCTATCTGTGCCACCAACTCGTTTATGCGTCCGTCGCCCTGCCCCGCGGATACGATTTCACCCGTTGCCGCAAGCGCGTCTTTTATGTGGTAATATCCGATCTTTTTTCGCAATGCAATCAGCGCCTCGCCCGCGTCCTGCCCGCACTGCACATAATTGGCGGGATCGAATACGCAACGCAAATCGGGCACCTTTGCCAACAATTTCGCACATCGCGGCGCCGTATCGCCGTATATCTCTTTCTCGTTTTCGTGATACAAAGTCACGCCGTAACTTTTCGCCGCCGCCTGCATCCGACGCAAACGCTCGAACACCTCTTCTTCGTCTCTTTCGGGCGCATCGGTATAGAAGGAAAATATGCGGACTTTATCGCAACCGAAAATGCGCGCCAAAGAAAACACGTGCTCCGCCGTACGCATATGCGCCGCAAAATCGTCTCCCACGCCGATTTTTCCCAGCGGCGAACCGATAGCCCATACGGAAATGCCGCCGTCACGGAGCATGGAGGCATATTCCTTTGCCTGCGTTTCGCCGAGCACGGAAACGTTCTTTCCGTCCAATCCGCGCAGTTCGATCCACGGGATACGTTCTTCCTGCAATACCCCGATTTGCGCTTTGAAATCGGCGGTCGCTTCGTCGGCAAACGCGCTCAATCGCAGTTCCATTTCAGATCCCCCAATGCTTGCGGATATTCTCGCGACTGCGCCGCAAGCAATCGAACGGATCTTCTCCGTAGCATTCGTCCTGCTCCACCGCCGCATACCGCACGCCCGTTTCCCGCAGTACGGGGAGAACGGCGGCATAGTTCATGTTGCCCGCAAACACTTCGGCATATCTGTGCCCGAGATCGGGCGCCACGCACATGTCTTTGAGGTGCACCACGTCGATACGCGCGGCGTTGTCACGTAAAAATTTTACGGGATCCAAGCCGGCGTGTTGCAACCAATACAGATCGGGCAACAAACCGAATACTTCCGGGTTTGTGTGCGACAGTATATAGTCCATAATGCGCATCCCTTCGTCGAGACGCAAGAATTCGTGCTGATGGTTGTGGTAGACAAAATGCAATCCGTTTCCATGCAGTTTTTCGGCAATCGGCACGATCTCTTGCAAGAAGTTTTTTACGTCGTCGGCCGTTTTGAGAGAGATATACCCCAATCCCACCTGCCGACAACCGATTGCTTTGTGTTCGCGGATTACGTCGTCGGTTTCGTCCAAAAGACGACGGTACGGCGTATGCGTGGCGCATACGGATAATCCGTTTTTCGCCAATTCCTCCCGCAAAAATTCCGTACGATACGGCCCGAATGCGGAAACCTGCACACAGTCGTACCCGATTTCTTTTACCTTCCGCAAAGTTTCGGCAATTGCCTCTTCCGTTTGCGTAAAAGCCCGCACGGTATACAACTGTGCGGCAATTTGCACATCCCGCTTTTCCATACTTACTTCTCCTCCTTATTATCTCTGCACTCTGCCCGAGCCGTCGCCGCCCGCCAGCGCCTGCACTTCCGAAAGCGATACGAGGTTGTAATCGCCTTCTATGCTGTGCTTTAAGCAGCTTGCCGCCACCGCAAACTCGATAGCGGCTTGCGCGGAATATCCCTGCAAGTTCGCAAAGATAAATCCGCCGCCGAAACTGTCGCCGCCGCCCACGCGGTCCACAATGTGCATACTGTATTTCTTACTGAAAACAGCTTGCCCGTTCGTATAAAACATGCCCGACCAATCGTTGTCCGACGCCGACTTGCTTTCTCGGAGCGTGATCGCCACGCCCTTACATCCGAATTTTTCGGTGAGCTGTTTTGCCACCGAGATGTAACCGTTCTTATCCAGCTTGCCGCCCGTGATGTCGCTGCCTTCCGCCTCGATCCCGAACACGTCTTTTGCGTCTTCTTCGTTGGCGATGCAGTAGTCCACGTACTTGCAAAGCTCGCCCATCACCTTGCCCGCTTTTTCCTTGCTCCACAGTTTTTTGCGGAAATTGAGATCGCACGACACCGTGATCTTTTTTTGTTTGGCAACCTTGAGTGCCACCAAGCAGATATCCGCCACGTTGTCGCCGAGTGCCGGCGTGATCCCCGTAAAGTGGAACCAATTCGCGCCGTCCAATATCGCATTCCAATCGAAGTCCTCTTTTTGCGCCGCGGCTATGGAAGAATGGGCGCGGTCGTAGATCACCTTACTAGGGCGTTGGCTCGCGCCTTTCTCGCAATAGTAAATGCCCACTCTGTCGCCGCCGCGTACGATTTTACTCGTATCTACGCCGTACTTTCGCAGGGAGTTAATTGCCGCCTGCCCTATCTCGTGCGCGGGCAGTTTGCTCACGAACGCCGCGTCCACGCCGTAGTTGGCAAGGCTCACCGCCACGTTTGCTTCCGCGCCGCCGAAGGTCGCCTCGTATTTGTCGCTTTGCACGAACCGAAGATAATTTTCGGGTGCAAGACGGAGCATCAATTCTCCGAACGTAACTACTTTTGCCATTTGTTCAATGCCTCCTCTACCATGAAACTGCCGCCCACGGCATATATTTTATCCCATGCCAAAAACTCGTCCAGATTCTCTTTGTTCACGCCGCCCGTGGGAATGAACCTGATTTGCGGAAAGGGCGCGGCGAGCGCCTTCATGGCTTTTAAGCCACCATACACGTTGGCGGGGAAGAATTTGACCACCGTGATACCCAAAGAGATCGCTTTCATGATCTCGGTGGGCGTTACGCACCCGGGGTAATAGGGCACGTCGGCTTTTTCGCACACCTTTGCCGCTTCTTCGCTCAGCCCGGGCGACACGATAAATTTTGCGCCCGCCGCCAAAGCGCGTTTGCACTGTTCGGCGTTGATCACCGTGCCCGCGCCTATATGCATATCGGGAAATTTTTGCACGGCGAGTTTTATCGCCTCTTGCGCGCATGCCGTGCGAAACGTGATCTCCGCGCAATGTATGCCGTCCGCTTCGAGCGCGGACAGTATCTTCTCCGTTTCTCCTATTTCTTTAATCACGACTACCGGTATCAGCTTATCCATATCACACCCCGCTGTACGCGGAAAATCCGCCGTCTACGGGTATCACCGTCCCCGTCACAAATCCGCTGGCGTTGTCGTCCGCCAGCCACAAAAGCGCACCCGTAAGGTCGGAAATCTCGCCGAACTTTTTCATGGGCGTCGCCGCCAATATCTTGCCCGTGCGCGCGGTGGGCGTGCCGTCTTCGTTATACAACAGTTTACGGTTTTGGTTGGTCACGAAAAATCCGGGCGCGATCGCGTTGCAACGGATATGACACGGCGCGAAATGCACGGCAAGCCATTGCGTGAAATTGGATATGCCCGCCTTTGCCGCGCTGTATGCGGGAATTTTGGTCAAAGGGCGGTAGGCGTTCATGCTGGAAATATTGATGATGTTGCCGCCCGTTTGCACCATATCCGCCGCAAACACCTGCGTCACCAAAAACGCCGAAGTGATATTGAGATCGAACACGAATTTGAGTCCGCTTTCGTCGAGGGCGAAAAAATCTTTTGTATCGTGCGTATCGGGAAACATGTATTCGTTGTCGCACGTCGCTTTGGGGTTGTTGCCGCCCGCGCCGTTGATGAGGAAGTTGACCTTGCCCCACTTTTTGCAAATCGTTTCTTTCGCCTTTTGGATATCTTGCTTATCCAGACAGTTGCACTTAACTGCCATAGCGTTCGCGCCGATCTCGTCGGCGACCGCTTTTGCCGCGTCTGCGTTGATATCGAGCAGCGCCACTTTTGCGCCGCATGCGGCAAGCGCGCGCGCAAACGCGCCGCAAATTACGCCGCCCGCGCCCGTAACCACAGCCGTTTTGCCTTTCAAATCCACACGAAAGGGTAACTTCATTTTATTTTTTCTCCTTTTCCATTGCTTCGAACAGTCCGTTCAGATACGCCGCGCCCAACGCTCTGTCATACAATCCGTACCCCGGTTTGCCGGCCTCGCCCCAAATGTTCCTGCCGTGGTCGGGGCGCACGTAACCGTCGAAACCCGCATTTACGAGCGCTTTCACAATGGCGTATATATCGAGATCGCCCGCGCCCGTCCGATGCCCCGCCTCGGTGAAATCTTTATCGCCGCAATATTTGAGCTGACGGATATGCGCAAAGTAAATGCGGTCGGCATACTTTTTCGCCATGGCGGGCAGATCGTTTTGCCGTCCCGCACCCAAACTGCCCGTGCAGAACGTAAAGCCGTTGTGCTTGTTCGGCACCGCCTTGATCATAGAATCGTAACTTTTCGCGCCCGTGACAATGCGCGGCAAGCCGAACATATCCCACGGCGGATCGTCGGGATGTATCGCCATATCGATACCCGCTTGGTCGCACGCGGGCATAATGCCTTTTAAGAAGTATACGAGATTGTCGAACAGCTGTTCGTGGGTCACGTTTTTGTACGCGTCCAAAAGACTGTTCAGTTCGCTCACCGTGTAACTTTCGTCCCATCCCGGCAAATGCAGATTTTGGGGATCGAGCCGCAACAATTGTTCGTGGTTATAGCTTAAACTGTTGCTGCCGTCCGCCGCCGTCGTCTTTAAGTCGGTGCGCAACCAGTCGAACACGGGCATAAAATTGTAACAAATGCACTTGACGCCGAATTTGCCCAAGTTGCGTATGGTTTGCGCATAGTTGGCGATATATTTATCGCGCGACGGTTTGCCCAGCTTGATATCCTCGTGCACGGGCACCGACTCTATCACTTCCATGCCAAGGCCGGCTTTATCGCACAGCGTTTTAAGCCGCGCGATCTTTTCTTCCTGCCACACCTCGCCTACGGGAACGTCGTACACCGCCGTGACCACGCCGTGCATGTTGGGAATCTGTTTGATGTACTGCAAAGGTATACTGTCGCTTTCGCCGTACCACCGAAACGTCATTTTCATAAAGAAAGCACCTCTTTGATATTGTTGTAACAAACGTCGGCAACCAACGTGCGCGCCGCGCCCATATCGTATTCGCCTTTTTCCGCCAGATCGCCTATATAGTTACACAGAATGCGACGGAAGAAATCGAAACGCGCATAGCTCGAAAAACTGCGGCTGTCGGTGAGCATACCCAAGTTGGTGCCCAACACAGCATATTCGGCTATGGCGGAAAGGTTTCTGCGTATGCCTTCCGCCGTATCGTTGAACCACCACGCC
>CAMUPJ010000066.1 GCA_947090725.1 uncultured Clostridia bacterium | reverse complement strand
AGGAGCAATACAAAGGGCAGACGTATGCGCAGGCGGCGGAAAACGCTGTCGTCGATATGCGGGAAGATATTTACCGTTCGCTGAAAAAAGCGGGCAAAGCGAGATAAGCCGTGAAAGACGTTTTGTTTACATTAGCCGAGAAAAAACTGCTTTGCGACGGCGTTTGGGAATTTACGCTTGCGTCGCAAGAGGCGCTTCCGCCGATTCGTTGCGGGCAGTTTTTGCATCTGAAATTGGACGGGGCGTTTTTGCTCCGCAGACCGTTTTGTATTTATAAATACGATACGCACTCCGTTTCACTGGTTGTGGCGGTGGTGGGAGGCGGCACGCGCCGTTTGGCAGAGTTGTCGGCGGGGACGAGACTGTCGGCTGTGTTGCCCATCGGTAACGGCTTTACGTTGGAGAAAAAACACCGCAAGATTCTGTTGCTCGGAGGCGGCGTGGGGTGTGCTCCGCTTGCCACCGTACCCGTTACATATCCCGACCGCGAGTATGTTTCCTATCTCGGGTTTTCCCGTGCGTCGAATGTAATGTTTGAAAAAGAGTTTGGCGCGTTCGGCAAAACGGTAGTGGGTACGGACGACGGAAGTTACGGTAGAGGCGGCTATATTACCGACATTTTGGCGGCGGATATCGATGCGCTTTGTCCCGATATTATTCTTACCTGCGGTCCTACGCCCATGCTCAAAGCGGTCGCGCGTTTGTCGCATCAAAAGAAAATCCCCGCTTATATGTCGGGCGAGTCGCACATGGGATGCGGGGTGGGCGCATGCCTTGTGTGTACCTGCGCCGTAAAACAACCCGACGGCACGATTGCAAATAAGCGGGCTTGCGTGGACGGCCCGGTCTTTAACCTGGAGGATATATTGCTGTGAACGAGCAAACCGAATATACAGTCGATACCGCCGTACGCATTTGCGGCGTGGATTTCAAAAATCCGATTATTACGGCCAGCGGCACTTTCGGCTTCGGCAAAGAATATGCCGAGTTTTACGACATCAATGCGCTGGGCGGCATTTGCACCAAAGGACTCACCAAAGAGCGGAGAGAAGGTAACGCTTCGCCGCGTATCGCCGAGACGCCTATGGGAATGCTCAACAGTGTGGGATTGCAGAATCCCGGGGTGGAAGGATTCATTCTAGAAGATGTTCCGTTTCTGTCTTCTCTCGATACGGTGGTAATCGGTAACGTAGCGGGGCGTACGGAAGAAGATTATTGTTATGCCGTCGAAAAAGTGAGTGCGCTTGATTGTATTCGGATGATCGAACTGAATATCAGTTGCCCCAATGTGAAAGCGGGGGGCATGGCGTTCGGCGTTTTGCCCGAAAGCGTGGAAAAGATTACGAAAGCGGTCAAAAAGTATTGCCACAAACCGCTTATGGTGAAACTCTCGCCCAACGTGGCGAATATCGCCGATAATGCAAGGGCGGCGGAAAACGGGGGAGCCGATTGTCTGTCGCTTATCAATACGGTGGGCGGAATGGCCGTCGATTGGCGCCGCCGCCGTCCGGTTCTGGCAAACGTTTGCGGCGGACTCAGCGGTCCGGCCGTAAAACCGATTGCGCTCAAAATGGTTTACGAAGCGCACAAGGCGGTGAAAATTCCCATTGTGGGGATGGGAGGCATTATGTCGGCCGAAGACGTTATGGAGTTTTTGGTTGCGGGCGCTACGGCGGTCGAAGTGGGTTCGGCAAATATTTTCGATCCGCATACGGGGATAAATCTTGTCAATGAGTTGACAAATCTTATGAAAAGGTGTAAGATAAAAAGCGTATACGAAGTGACCGGTTCGCTGGTTGTATAGACACATACGGATTGCGAGGATCATAAATACACATATGGCACTGACAAACGAAGAAATATTGGAAGTTTTCAAGAAAACGGGCGGGGTATTGCACGGGCATTTCCTGCTTACCAGCGGGCGCCATTCCGATACGTATATGCAGTGCGCAAAGTTGTTTGTGCACCCTGCGGAGAGCGAACGCCTTTGCAAAGCGCTTGCGGAGCAACTGAAAGAGTTTAAGCCGGATGCCGTAGTCTCTCCTGCCGTGGGCGGTATCCTTATGGGATATGAAATGGCGCGTCAGCTCGGGGTTGCGAATTACTTTGCCGAGCGAGAGGGCGGCAGCATGACGCTTCGTCGCGGGTTTTCCATCGAAAAGGGGATGCGCGTCATCGTGGTGGAAGACGTTGTGACCACGGGCGGCTCGGTAAAAGAAGTTATCGAATTGTGTAAAACGGCGGGTGCCGAGGTGGTAGCCGTGGCTTCGGTTGTGGATCGCAGCGGCGGTCAGGTGGATTTCGGATATCCCTATCGCGCACTGTTGTCGATGGAAGTCAAGAGTTACGCGGCGGACGAATGTCCGTTGTGCCGCGAAGGTAAAATTCCCGCTGTGAAACCGGGAAGCCGGGGACTCAAATAAAATCAATTTATCGGAGGAAGTATGGCAACGAAAAGAACAACGAAAACGACAACGACGCGCACTTATACCGTGCCGAAGATTTGCAAAGTACTGTCTTTTGTGGCGGTCATGCTGATGGGATTGGGTATTGCGATCGGCGTAGCGCTCGGGTGGTTAAAATCGAGTACAATCAACAATATCGGCGCATGGATCAAAAATATTGCCATTGCTATCGGTATGATTGCTCTTTGCTGGTACTCTTATTACGAAGCGCGTTTGCATGGAACGACTTGGTTTGCTTTGTGGATCGTGGCTGTCGTACTGATTATCGTGTTTTACGTTTTGGGAATCGTACTGTAATAATATAGCGCCCGTAAGGGGATATTAAATAAAACAAACGGAGTTAAGTTATTATGGCAGCAAAGGCAAAAAAACAGAATTTCATTCAGGCATATTTTTCCGACTTCGGCATTCGTCAGATTTGCGACTTGTTGATGCTCGTCGGCGCCATTGTTCTTTTGGTGGGAATTTTCGTCAGCGAAATCGTGATCACCGTAGGACTCGGCATCTATCTCGTGGCGTCCGCATTGGCGATTTTCCGTGCCGTGCGCGTGCTTTGCAGTAAGATCAATCACCGTTCGCCGGAATACAAAAACGCAATTATCAATACGGTGATCATGAGCGTAATATTTGCGCTGACGCTTTTCGGATTTATCTACGCTTTGGTATAATATCCGTCGGTCTATGCAAAAACGCTTCTCTCTGAAAAAGAGGGAAGCGTTTTTTGGTTATTCCCGTTCGTCTTTGGGGGTGACGTAAAGGGTTTTATAGTCGGTATAAATTACTTTTCCCGGAGGACTGCCTTTCGGCTTGGAGACGTGCTTTCGCAAGGTATAGTCCACGGGAACGTTTTCTCCCAATCGTGCTTTGGAATAGTATGCGGCGAGCGAAGCGGCACGCAACAGAACTTCTTGTGTTATATTGGTGCCCGATACAACGACGTGGCTTCCGTGGATTTTCTGTGTGTGTAGCCAAACGTCTTCCCGTCCCGCTTCTTTGGTGAGGCGGTCGTTTTGATAGTTGGTCTTACCCCAACGTATGGTGCATCCGCCGAATAGCAGAGTGCCGCCGACCGTCGGTTTTTCTTTCTTGCGCTTATTTTGCGCGGCATGTAAAAGTCCCGCATCGGTCAGTTCGGCAACGATTTCCTCCAATCCTTCGGCGTCGGTATACGAAAAACTGTCGTAAATCGATCGGTAGTATTCCAGATCGTTTTGCGCTTGCTCGATTTGAGATTCAATGAGCGAAAGGGTCTTTTTCTTTTTGGCATACCGCTTATAATAGTACTGCGCATTGTATTGCGGGGATTTGTTTTCTTGCAGGGGTACGGTAACTTTTTGCGGCGGATCTTCGTAATAATTTTCGGCTTCGAAGGAACGAAGACCTTGCTTTAAGCGATAGATATTGGCAATAATCAATTCTCCGTACAGCTTGTCCCGCTCAAGGTCGGCCGCTTCGTTTTTGCGCTCCAGAAAAAGTTTCAGCTTTTTTTCGATGCGCGCAACGGCGTTTTTGACAACGGTTTTGGGAACGTGGGACTTCTCCTGTAGCCGTTTGTCGCGATCGAGTACATAGTAATACTCGTCCATTGCCGCATTGAGAGATTCGAAGAAAACATATTCTCCGTCCGCGTGGTAGGGGAAAATCCAAAAATCGCTTTTGCCGTCTTTTTTCCGGAGACACGGGCGAACGTCGCACAACTGCGTTGCGTTTGCAAACGCGGTTGTCAGCGTTTCTTTTTGTCGGGGAGATAGGGCGTCCGCATACGGAGTGTCTATGGCTTGGGTAACGATAGCCGTGATAGTCGCAGGCGCCAGTCCCGCACCGCCGCCCAAAAGATAACTGTCGAGTTTGCCACCCGAAAATGCATCCAAAAGCGCGCGAACACTTTTGGCGTCGAATAAGTCCGCTTTGTCTTGCTTGGGAGGCACGGTATACTGTAATCCGGGAAGTACGGGGCGCTTTTCACTGCTTGCGGGAGAGATACGGCGAATGCATTCCGAAATTTTGTCGGCTTCGTCGCACAGGATGATATTGGCGTATTTTCCCAGGATTTCGCATACGAGCGTTTTATCCACTTCGTATCCGAGTTCGTTGCGCGCCGTCAATCGGAAAAAGAATATGCGTTCGCCGTGCTCGCACGCCACGCTTTTGATGACGGCTCCGCCGATATGTTTGCGCAAATGCATCAGAAAAGCAGGCGCTACGAGCGGATTGTTTTTCGGCGCGTGCTTCGTCAGATGTACGCGGGGAAGCGACGGGTTGGCGCTGAGCACGAGCGTGTGGTTCCCTTTTGCATGGATATGCAAAAGGATTTCGTCCGCTTCGGGCATGGTAATCTTATCGATGCGCCCGCCGCTCAGAATTCGGTCCAGCTCTTTTGCCGCCAATTTGCAATGCAGAGAATCTGCCGGCATGGATATATCGGTCTCCTTATTTGGGTTCATTTCAGTATAAACTATCTTTTGTGAATTCGTCAATACAATTGACAAAACTTCGGAGGGTGTGATATTATATGTAGGTATGATTTTTTGGAGGTAATTATGGTTTACAATACGAACAGACAAAAAGGCAGCGTAAAATTCGACTTCACGGTGCCTAAAGCGGAGTGGGAGGAGGAAATCAATTCCGCGTATATAAAGACGAGAGGGAAATATAATATATCGGGATTCCGTCGCGGGCATGCCCCCCGCAAATTCATCGAAAGTCTTTACGGCCCTACGGTGTTTTTCGATGACGCGTTTAATGCTTGTGCGTCCAAAGCATATGCCAAAGCACTGGAGGAAAACGCCGATGTGCTTCCCGTGGACGAGCCGAAGGTGGATATCGAAAGTTTCGGGGAAAACGAACTGAAGTTTTCCATCGAAGTGACCGTAAAACCCGAGGTGACGCTCGGACAGTATAAAGGTCTCACCGTTCCCAAGGCGGAATATAAAGTGACCGATAAAGATGTGGAAGACGATATCAACCGTTCTTTGCAGGCTAAAAGTCGCCTTGTAGAGATAACGGATCGGGCGGCACAAGACGGAGATACCGTGACGATCGATTACAGCGGTAGCGTGGACGGCGTTAAATTCAACGGCGGCACGGCGGAAAAGCAAGAACTTACGCTTGGCAGCCACTCGTTTATTCCCGGATTCGAAGAGCAGGTTGTGGGAATGAAAATCGGCGAGTCCAAGGATTTGCACGTCAAATTCCCCGACGACTATCATGCGGAAGACCTGAAAGGGAAAGATGCCGTATTTGCCGTTACCTTGCACGGTGTCAAGTTCCGCGAGGTGCCTTCGCTCGACGATCGGTTTGTGAAAGATACGACGGCTTTCGAGACGGTAGATGAATATCGCAGTGACGTGCGTAAGCGTTTGACGGAAAATGCCGAGCGCAGAGCGGATAACGAAAACAAGAATAATATGATGGAAGCGATCGTGGCCAATGCGACGGTGGAAATTCCCGAATGCATGGTCAACAGCGAACTCGATTATATGTTGCAGGATTTCGAGTATCGGCTTGCGTATATGTACGGCGGCATGAAGCTCGACGATTATTTCAAGTATACCGGCAGTTCGCGAGAGGATTTTAAGAAAGATCGCAAAGCGGATGCGGAAAAGTCGGTCAAAATGCGCCTTGTGGTGGAAGCGCTTGTCAAAGCGGAGAAGATCGAGCCGACCGAAGAGGAGCTTTCCACAAAACTCGGAGAAATCGCGACCGCGTCCGGCAAGACGGCGGAAGAGTATCGCGCCGGTATGTCCGAGCATCAGTTGGGGCATATCAAGAGCGATTTGACGGTAGAGAAACTCTTGCAGGAGTTGAGCGCGGCAACCGTGTTTGAGGGCAAGGCAAAGAAGAGCGCAACCAAAGAGACGACGGCATCGTCTTCGGCAAAGCCTAAGACCGCGCCCAAGACTACCGCAAAGAAGAGTACGGCAAAAACGGCGGACAAAGACGCAAAGTGACAAAAAGCGCAATAAAAGCGCGTGCGGCCACGGAATAAATCCATCGGAAGGAGGATATAAATAGTATTATGATCAAAAGCAGTCTTGTACCTATGGTAATCGAACAAACCAATCGAGGCGAGCGCTCGTATGATATTTATTCGCGTTTGTTGGAAGATCGCATCGTATTCCTTACGGGGGAAATCAACGATATTACGGCAGACCTGATTATTGCGCAACTGCTGCATCTCGAGGGCAAAGACCCCGATAAGGATATCAGTTTGTATATCAACAGTCCGGGCGGCAGCGTTACGGCCGGTATGGGAATTTACGACACGATGAATTATATCAAGTGCGACGTGAGTACCATCTGCGTGGGAATGGCGGCAAGCATGGGTGCGTTTTTGCTCAGTAGCGGCGCCAAAGGCAAGCGCTTTGCGTTGCCGAACAGTGAAATCATGATTCATCAGCCTTTGGGCGGTGCGCAGGGGCAGGCAAGCGATATCGCCATTGCCGCCGAGCACATTCTGAAGACAAA
This sequence comes from uncultured Clostridia bacterium, assembly GCA_947090725.1. GTDB lineage: Bacteria > Bacillota > Clostridia > Christensenellales > Pumilibacteraceae > Pumilibacter. The sequence goes on along the minus strand of CAMUPJ010000066.1, from coordinate 2,449 downwards.
GAAAAAGATGAACCGTATTTTGGCGGAAAACTGCAATCAGCCGCTCGAGAAGATCGAGCGCGACGTCGATCGGGATTATTACATGACGGCCGAAGAAGCGCATAAGTACGGCCTGATCGACAAAATTTTCGTGAAAAGAGTATAATCAGAGAGGAGATCTTTTGAACGTTAATCCCAAAGAATCGGAATGCGCATTTTGCGGTAAACCGCAATCGCAGGTAGTAGAGTTGGTTGCAGGGCCTACGGGCGTATATATTTGCGACGGCTGTATCGGCATATGTAACGAAATTCTTGCCGGCAGAATCAAGAGCTCTGCGGAAACTTCGGCGGTGAAACTGCCTTCGCCCGCACAGATCAAAAAAGAGCTGGACGAGTATATCATCGGGCAGGATGCCGCAAAACGCGTGCTGAGCGTGGCGGTTTACAACCACTACAAGCGCATCAATTACAATGCGACGCATAAACCGACGAAGTCAAAAAACAATCGTGATATCGAGCTGAAAAAGAGCAATATTCTGATGCTGGGACCTACGGGTAGCGGCAAGACGTTATTGGCGCAGACGTTGTCCAAGATTCTCGACGTCCCGTTTGCCGTGGCCGATGCTACGACGTTGACCGAAGCGGGCTATGTCGGGGAAGATGTGGAAAATGTTCTGTTGAAGTTGATTCAGAATGCCGATTACGATATAGAACGCGCGCAACGCGGCATCGTTTATATTGACGAAATCGACAAGATTTCGCGCAAGAGCGAAAACGTGAGTATCACGCGCGACGTTTCGGGAGAAGGCGTACAACAGGCGCTTCTCAAAATCATCGAAAGCACCGTAGCCAGCGTACCGCCGCAAGGAGGACGCAAACACCCGCAACAGGAGTGTTTGACTATTGACACCACCAATATTCTGTTTATATTCGGCGGAGCGTTCGTAGGACTGGACAAAATTGTGGCCAAGCGCACCAATGCTTCGGGGCTCGGTTTCGGGGGAGAAATCGTATCCAAGACCGAAAAAGAGTCGGCCCAATGGTTTAAGGAAGTGCAACCGCAGGATCTCATACAGTACGGTTTGATTCCCGAATTTGTAGGGCGCGTACCCGTTACGGTCAGTTTGGATGATTTGGACGAAGCGGCGCTTGTATCCATTCTCACTAAGCCGCGGGATGCACTGACAAAACAGTACGTCAAACTTCTGGAAATGGATGATGTGGAGCTTGTGTTTACCGATGATGCGGTGGAGGCGATTGCCGCCAAGGCGATTGCGCTCAAAACAGGGGCGCGCGGACTGCGGTCTATCGTGGAAAACTGCATGCTGGACGTTATGTATCAGGTTCCTACCGATAAATCGATTTTCAAAGTGGTGATAGATAAGGAGTGTGTGGAAAACGGGAAAATGACCGATAAGGTGTACCGCAAACCGCAACGCGAATCCGCCTGACGGCATTTGCGATTTTCGGAAGATAAGGCCGATGTGAGGGTGTCCTTGCATCGGTTTTTTGCTGGGAATACATGTGAAAGCGCTTGTAACTTCCCGTGGATTGTGATATACTATATTTGTGGAGATATATGTATGGACGAGATAACATTTAACGATGCGACGAAAGCGGGGGTACCTCCGCTCAAAAATTCTTTCAAAATGATTGCGCTTCGCGGGTTGGTCGTCTTTCCCGGACAGACGGTCATGTTTGATCTCGGTCGCGACAAATCGATCGTAGCGCTCAACAAAGCGGTGGAAAACAACCAGGAAATTTTTCTGGTTGCCCAAAAGCATCAGAATACGGGAAATCCTGCGCCGAAAGATATTTATCGGGTGGGATGTCTCAGTCGTGTCAAACAGATCAGTCGTTTGCCCAACGACAATTTCCGCGTATTGGTCACGGGAATCAAGCGTATGGAAATCGAGAGTTTTCTCAGTATCACGCCGTATTTTGAAGTGGTGGTGAAAGATTTTATTGCGCGTCCCAGCGATCAGATTCTGATGGAGGCGGTCAAACGTCGTCTTGCCGAACAGCTCGAGAAATACAAAAAGCTGGATAACAAGATTCCCGCCGATGCCATGCGCAATTTGGATCTGAACGATACGAAGTCGTTTGTGGGCTTGATGGGCACGCATATGTATCACGACGAGGGCGAAAAACAGAAGCTGTTGGAAACGCCCGATGAATACAGCCAGTTGGAAGACATTTATGCAGTGATGGTGCGTGAATGCGAAATCATGGCTGTGGAAAAAAAGATCAGCGCCAAAGTGCGTGAAAATATCGATAAGAATCAACGGGAATATTATCTGCGCGAGCAGATCAAGGCGATTCACGATGAACTCGGCGAAGACGCCGACGAAATCGAAGAATACCGTAAGCGGGCGCAATCCCGCAATCTGTCCGAAGAGGTGATGGCGAAAGTCAATAAGGAATTGTCGCGCATGTGTAAGATGAGCGCAACGTCTCCCGAAGCGGGCGT
>CAMUPJ010000065.1 GCA_947090725.1 uncultured Clostridia bacterium | reverse complement strand
AGGCAGAGCAAGCGACAAGGCTATTTTAACCAGCCGCTTGATCGATCGTCCGATACGTCCGCTGTTTCCCAAAGGAATCTTTAACGATGTGAACGTTGTGGCCACGGCTCTCAGCGTAGACACCAATATTCCGCCCGAAGTATTCGGCATGCTCGGGTCGAGTATTGCGTTATCTATTTCGGATATTCCTTGGGCCGGGCCTACGGGTTCGGTAGTCGTCGGATACGTAAACGGCAAATATGTAATCAATCCCGATAACGTACAACGCGCAATGAGTCAGATGCATGTGTACGTGAGCGGCACCGCAGACGCCATCATGATGGTGGAAGCCGGCGCACATATGGTAAGCGAAGACGTCATGTTGCAGGGTATCTTGTTCGGGCATGAAGAAATCAAAAAGCAAGTAAAATTCATCAATAAAATCGTCAAAGCGGTAGGGAAACCCAAGCTTACGATGGAATTGTACCATGTCCCCGAGGATATCGATAAAGACGTACGCGCGTTTGCCGATAAAATTCTCGATAAAGCGCTCGAAGAAACCGACCGTCAGGCGCGTCAAGAAAAGCAAGACGAAGTAGATAAAGTTACGCTCGAGCATTTTGCCGAAAAATACCCCGAAAAAGAACGGGAAATCAAAGACGCGTTATACTACTTCACCAAAGAAAAAGTGCGCGCAAAAATTCTTAAAAAAGGCATCCGTCCCGACGGAAGACATCTTACCGATATCCGCGATATTTGGTGCGAAACAAGCATCTTGCCGCGGGTACACGGTTCTGCCGTTTTTACCCGCGGACAAAGCCAGGCAATGACGACTTGCACGCTCGGCACAATCTCCGAAGTGCAGAAGCTGGACAATCTCGACGAGGAAACTTTCAAGCGCTATATGCATCATTACAATTTCCCGCCGTACTGCTCGGGCGAAGCAAGACCGCTTCGCAGTCCCGGTCGCCGCGAAATCGGTCACGGTGCGCTTGCCGAACGCGCTTTGGAGCCGGTCATTCCCGATGAAGAGGAATTCCCGTATGCAATCCGTACGGTAAGCGAAATTCTTTCTTCGAACGGTTCGACTTCGCAGGCCAGCGTTTGCGGCTCTACTTTGGCGTTGATGGATGCGGGCGTTCCCATTAAAGCGCCGGTTGCCGGTATTGCCATGGGGCTTATTAAAGACGAAGCAAGCAATAAAGTCGCTGTGCTTTCGGATATTCAAGGTTTGGAAGACTTCCTGGGAGATATGGACTTCAAAGTCGCGGGAACTACCGAAGGCATTACCGCCATTCAGATGGACATTAAAATCAAGGGAATCGACGAACAGATTCTTCGTACGGCTCTCGAGCAAGCGCGGGTAGGTCGCCTGTATATTCTTGATAAGATGTTGGCTGTATTGAACGCGCCTCGTCCCGAGCTCAGTCCTTATGCACCCAAAATTATCAGCTTCAATATCGATCCCGATATGATCGGCGACGTCATCGGCAAGAGCGGTAAAGTTATCAATCAGATCATTGCCGAAACGGGTGTCAAAATCGACATCGAAGACGACGGCCGCGTATTTATCAGCTGCACCGATCTCGAAGCTGCGGAAAAGGCGAAAAGAATTGTCCTTACCATTGCCGAAGGCGTGCAACCCGGCCAAATATTCGAAGGCGAAGTCGTGCGTATCCTTGAATTCGGCGCTTTCGTACAACTTGTGCCCGGCAAGGACGGCATGATTCATATTTCCAAGCTCTCCAAGTCCAGAGTCAATAAGGTCACCGACGTGTTGAATCTCGGCGATAAGGCGCGCGTGGAAGTTCTCAAAACGGACGAAAAGGGCAGAATTGATTTGAAACTCGTCGAAAAATTGTAACATTCTTAGAGAAAAGTCCGAAACGGGCTTTTCTTTCATATCGGACATTTTCTTGCCGAAAAGACATTTTTAGACTTTTTTTCATTGCCTCGGAATATATTTTTAATAGTCGGGATTCCGACCGAAATTATTCCGAGGTAAATACATGACACGCAAAGTTAATTTTTTTCGCTATGTGGTAGCTAATCTCGCAATCGGTGCAATCGTGGTGGGACTGCTTGTGTTTACACTTTCCGGCAATACGGTAAGCGCGTCGAGCACGGATTCGCCTATCTACAAAGGCGAGAGCAAAACCAAAATCTCCCTGATGGTAAACGTATATTGGGGCACCGAGTTTTTGGATGAAATGTTAGATGTCTTTGAAAGCAACGAAGTGACCACTACGTTTTTCGTAGGCGGCATGTGGGTAGCGGACAATGACGTTATGCTCAAAAAAATCTATGAAAAAGGGCATGAAATCGGGAATCACGGGTATTTTCACAAAGATCATAAAAAACTCGGAGCCGAGCGGAATGCCGAGGAAATCAACGTTACGCACAGATTGGTAAAGAGCATAATCGGGGTAGACATGAAACTTTTTGCCCCGCCGTCCGGTTCCTTCGGCAAAACAACATTGCAACAAGCGGAACGTTTGGGGTATACTACCATCATGTGGAGTAAGGATACCATTGATTGGCGGGACCACGATACCGAAAAAATTTACAATCGTGCGACTAAAAATCTGCAAGGCGGCGACTTAATTCTGATGCATCCCACACAAAATACCGTAGAAGCCTTGCCTCGTATAATTCAATACGCTAAAGAGAATAATTTACAAGTATCGAAAGTCAGCGACGTATTGTGCGTCGATGACAAGATTGAAGCTTAACAGTACTGATTTTCGGGAGGAAACAAATGAACGAACTGATCCGATATCCTAACGGACTTCGATTGGTAGTAGACTATAACCCGTCCGTTCGCTCGGTAGCCTTCGGCATTTGGGTAGGCGCCGGCAGCACCAAAGAGACGCAACAAAACAACGGCATTTCGCATTTTACCGAGCATGTCATGTTCAAAGGCACAGACCGATATACCGCGTTTGACATCGCCAATACATTTGAAGGTATGGGGGCGCTCGTCAATGCTTTTACGAGCAAAGAAGGCACTTGCTATTACGTCAAATCGGTAGACGAATATACGGAAAAGTGTTTTTCTACTTTGGCACATATTTTTACGCACTCGTCATTTGATGCGGATGAATTGGACAAAGAACGCAAAGTAATCGTAGAAGAGATCAATATGGGAGAAGACTCGCCCGAAGACATATGCTACGATATGTTGGCGCAAGCAATGTATCCCGATGCACCGCTCGGAAGAACGATTCTCGGGCCTATCGACAACGTGCAACGGTTTACCCGTTACGACGTACTCGCATATATGGATCAATACTATAATGCGGATAATATCGTCGTTTCCGTTGCCGGAAATCTAGGCGCCAAAGAAGCCGATAAACTGGTTCGAACTTATTTGCTCGGGGAAATACGCACCAACAAAACGCCTGCTTCGGCCAATGTTTCGACGGAAAAAAGCAACGTAGCGATGCGAATCAAAGATTTCGAACAGTCCAATATCGGCATCAGCTATCCTTCGCTTCCGTTTCATCATCCGCGCACGTCCGTACAATCCGTTTTCAGCATTCTGTTCGGCGGGGGAATGAGTTCCCGATTGTTCCAAAGAATTCGTGAGCAACTTGGTTTGGCATACAGCGTGTATTCGACTCCGCTATCCTATACGCATAGCGGCAACTTTAACATCATGCTCAATATTACCGCCGCAAATACACAAAAAGTATTGGAGGCCGTCAAAAAAGAAATTGCGGATATCGTAGCTACGGGCGTGAATGCGGAAGAGTTTCACCGCGCCAAAATCCAACTGAAATCGGCCCTCGTATTTTCGGAAGAGAATATCCAGAACATCATGACTTCTCAAGGCAAACTTATGCTTTACGCAGGCGAACTTTATAACGTAGACAAACGCATTGCGGAAATCGATGCCGTGACCCAAACAGACGTAAACGCATTCCTTCGCGAACTTCTTATTCCCGAAAAACTGTGTGCCGCGTATGTCGGAAAAGATCCCGAAACGGACATAGAAGCAATTCTGAAAAAATCCTGAAGCTTTTCTTATCCGCCGTATGGTAACCGCCGATTTTTTTCGGCGGTTTTTCTATTTAGGCGCCATCAAAAAATTTGAAAAAACGCCCTATTTTGATTGAAAAAGCCGTTGCCTTATGTTATAATAGAAATCAGAAAAGCTTTCTCGCAAGGCCTTTTTCACGACGTATTGCAACCTACGGCTGTTATTTGCCTTAGCGAATAACAATTTGCGTCAGCAATGCAAAAATTGTTTGCAAGCCGTGCAGTGTAATAAAGAATAAACGTATTAAAAAGTTTCTTAGGATGTGGAGGCGGGAAACGTGCCGTCAAAAAAATACAGCAACGGAAGACGAAAAGAAAAAACGGGTGGCGATAACGAGATTTTCGGTATCGTTCTTGTTATTCTTTCTGCGTTCATTTTGCTATGCATTTTCATTCCGCCGATTCTAGGCTCCATCAGTAAAAAAGTTATTTTTCCTGTTGTGACTGGAATTTTCGGTTTTTTTGCATATCCGTTGTTTTTATGTACGCTTTTATTGGGTATTGCGTTGATACAAGGCCGTAAAACGAACTTGTCCGCACGGTATAAAGCGGGAATTATCTGCATGGCGATCAGCTTGCTGTTGATTTTGCAGTTGGCCACAACCCATTCGATTCTCGGTTACGGTTTCGGGTCTTATCTTTCTCATACGTACCGCAAATTATCGGCAGGCGGGGTAGTGTTCGGTATTTTCGCCTATGGAATTCAACGTGCCGTAACGCCCGTCGTTTCGTACATTCTGTATTCCGTGGCATTTCTGAGTTCTTTATACTTTTTCCTTCTGCGTCCGATTTACGCAAAACGGCGCAATAGTAAAGCTACGGAAAACGCTTTCGAAAGCAATCCTTTTGTAAAAGGAAAAGCCACGCCGCAACAAATCCGTCCGTTGAACGACAATACCTTGTTTGTCGATACGATTCGCACATCGCAATTGAACGATGCGTATCCGCCTATCAGTGAATTATCCGGCGCGGCAGACATGCCTCCGGTGGCGGCCGTATCAACATCCAATCCGATACAACCGACAAAGAGCAACATCCAATTTCAGTCGTATTCCAAAACAAGTTCCGCATCGTCGGATTTCAAATCGGATGCGCATAAGATTCTTTTCGGCGAGCAACAAAAATATCTTTCGGACATTGCGGCACAACAAGCCGCCACACCGAAAATCGATTACAAGCAGGCGCAAAACGAATATCGTGCCGGCTATACTTTGCCGCCGTTAACCTCCGCCGCACCGGACATTAAAGACACAACGGCGCAACCGATCCCGCAACCGACGTTCGAAAAGCCGCCCAAACGCGTTCACATATCCGATATTCCGGGTTTGGGAGAAGTGCCTATGCTTCCGCCCAAGGATTTCAGCGCGCAAATCGTAGGCGGAGAGGGAATTATCAACGGCGATGACTTGTCGCGCCAATTGGCAGAGACAATGTTGCCCAAAGACAAAGATAAGGATATTGTCGAGCGCCCCTCCATGCGCGAGTTTAACACCAAAAAAGTGGAGATTTCTTCGGTCTATCCCAAAGAATCCGTACAAGAGGAAGACGACCGTCCGTCGATCGTGAACGGCGACTATTTCCGTAGTCCCGAGAAAATGCCCGAGCGTCCCAAAAGTTCCTCTTATGCGACTCCCGCGGGCATATACAATACGCAAACTTCCGACACGGCAGAAGCGAGACAAGAACAATTGTCGCAACAAGAGCCCGCGTTTACCGCACCTCCCGTCGGTCCGATCATTTCGGGGTCGCAATACACGCCCCAGGAAAGCGTTGAATCCCGTTTTCAGCAACTTTTGAACGAAGATCGCAAGCGTGCAAACACACCGCTGGCGCCCAAACAATCTCCCGATCCGATTATCGAAGAACCCGAGGCAATACCACAAAAGGAAGAAGCTTATGTGCCCGATTCCTCCGATCTGTTTGCCGATTTGCAACCGGAAGAAGATACGGCATTGTTATCCGACACATTGCCGGAACAACCGCGTGCGTCGGCATTCCGTATAATCGAAGACCCCATCGATTTATCCGAGCAATCGCATTTCGAAGGGGAAGACTCCACCGGTTATTACGAATCGGTTTCCGTTTCCAACATGAAACCGGTACGTGCGGACCCCACTCCCGTAGTACGCTCCGCGAACCAACTGAAAATCGATGACTACGTTGCCTCGACGCCGGTACCTGCCAAACCCAAAAAGAAAAGGCACGTCAAGTACCATGCTCCCGATATCGATATGTTGATTGCATCCGACGTAGCGGCGCCGGAAAATTATAACGTAGCCTGCGAAGAGAAGGCGCGGCTTTTGGAAGAGACGTTACAAGGTCTGAAATTACCCGTCAAAGTAGGGGCAATTACGCGCGGTCCTGCCGTGACACGATATGAACTCGAAATGCCGCCGGGAATTCCTATCAAACGTATAGAACAGTTTTCCACGGATATCGAGTATTATCTGGAAAGTAACGGAAAAATCCGTATCGAAGCGCCGATCCCCGGCAAACGCGCCGTAGGCATCGAAGTCCCCAATGAAAAAATCGATATCGTATGTTTGCGGGATATTATTGCGTCGAAAGAATTCCAGAATTCTTCTTCGCCGCTTACGCTCTCGTTGGGTAAGGATATTGCCGGCAGCAATATCATCTGTAATCTTGAAAAAATGCCGCATTTGTTGATTGCCGGCGCCACAGGCAGCGGTAAATCGGCATGTCTCAACTCGATTATTATCAGCATCATGTACAAGTCTTCGCCGGAAGACGTTCGTTTGATTTTGATTGATCCCAAACGCGTGGAATTCAATCTGTATCAGGGAATTCCACATTTGCTGAGCAGTGAGATTATCAACGACGCGCAACAGGCCATCAATGCGTTGACCTGGGCAAAAGAAGAGATGGATCGCCGCTATATATTGTTCGGTAGCCATAAAGTGCGCAATCTGCCCGAGTTCAATAAGTGCGAGGCCGTTAAAACGGGGGAAGAACAAAAGCTTCCGTACATCGTATTGATCGTCGACGAATTGGCCGAATTGATGCTTGACAACAATAAAAAAGTGCTTGAAACCAAAATCATGAGTATGGCGCAAAAAGCGCGTGCCGCAGGCATCCATCTGATTTTGGCGACACAACGTCCTTCGGTTGACGTCATTACCGGAACCATAAAAGCCAACTTGCCCAGCAGAATTGCATTTTCCGTAAAAAGTATTGTGGACTCCCGTACGATTCTCGATCAATGCGGGGCGGAGACGTTGCTCGGACGCGGCGATATGTTGTATGCTCCCATCGGTTTGGATGACCCGAAACGTGTACAAGGTGCATTTGTGACCGAGCAGGAAATCACCGCCGTCACGGAATTTGTACGCACCAACAACGAAACGGACTTCGATGATGAATTTACCGCGGCAATCACCAAACGGAACGATGAAGCGGAATCGGACGACGGCGACGACGACAACGATAAGGAATTCGATAGTTTGATGCCTGACGTACTCAAATGCGTTATAGAATCCGGATCGGCCAGCACCAGTATGATTCAACGCCGATTCAGTGTGGGATATGCGCGTGCAAGTCGCATCATCGATCAAATGGAAACGCATAAATTTATCGGCCCCTTGGAGGGCAGTAAGCCCCGCGCCGTATATATCTCGCGCGAACAATACAAAGAATTATTCGGAATCGACTTATGACAAAGAGCGTAGGCGTCATAACATTAGGGTGCGATAAAAACCGCGTCGATACCGAAAATATGCTTTTCCACCTCAGCCAAGGCGGTTTCGATATTACCAACGATTATGAAAACGCACAGATTCTCATCATCAATACTTGTGCGTTTATCGAAGCGGCACGGAAAGAAGCTATAGATACAATCTTATCGGCGATACCGTACAAAAATGCGGCTTGCGAAAAATTGATCGTTACAGGATGCCTGCCGCAAAAATACAAGTCGGATCTCGTCGGGGAATTACCCGAAGTCGACTGCTTTCTCGGAACGAACGAATACGACAAGATTTGTGACGTCATCGCCTCGCTGTACGGCTATCCGAACGCGCAAGCACAAAACGCCGATACGACAGAGCCATTGCAACGCATCGTAACAACGCCTCTGCATTACGCCTATCTTAAGATTGCCGACGGTTGCAACAATTATTGTACCTTTTGCACAATCCCTTCCATTCGGGGCGTTTACCGCTCGGTTCCCATGGACACGCTTTTACAAGAAGCCGCAGAACTTGTCGGGCAAGGCGTGAAAGAACTCATTTTGGTAGCGCAGGACGTAACACGCTACGGAAGCGATTTGTACGGAGAACCTCGGCTTACGGAACTCATACGTAAGCTTACGTCTCTGCCGATTCATACCGTACGTTTGATGTATTGCTATCCCGAATTGATCACAGACGAGTTAATCGAAGAGGTTGCCGGCAATCCGAAGGTAGCTTCTTATATGGACATCCCGATCCAACATATCGATGATGCGGTACTTCGGCGCATGAACCGAAGAGGCAGTGCAGACGATATCAAATGCCTTTTTGCCAAGTTGAAAGAAAAGGGTATTGCGGTACGTACGACTGTCATGGTAGGGTTCCCGGGAGAAACCGAAGACAATTTCCGAACGTTATATGCGTTCATCGCGCAATATGCGCCACAACACGTAGGCGTCTTTGCCTACAGTAAAGAAGACGGTACCCCCGCCGCAAAACTCAAAGAACAAGTATCGAAAAAGATTAAACGTTCTCGCGTAGATGCCATTGGCGCTTTACATCTGCAAAACTGCGAACGTCATAACCGCGCCATGATCGGACGTACCTTGCAGGTGCTCTACGAGGATATCGATTACGAGCGCGGAATGTTTGTAGGGCGTAGCGAATTCGACGCCCCGGAAATCGATACCAAAGTATATTTTTCCGCCGACTTTGTAGAAGTCGGTGAATATTACGACGTAAAAATTACCGGTTATGACGGCTATGATCTGATAGGAGAGAAACTCTGAATGAATTTACCCACAAAACTGACTTTCTTACGTATTATTCTGATACCGGTTTTTGTGACGCTCTTTTTTGTAGAATTCAAGTTTCATTGCGTCGCGGCAACCGCCGTATTCATCCTTGCAAGTTTTACGGATTTCTTAGACGGACATATTGCACGTAAAAAGAATTTGGTGACCGATCTCGGCAAATTTCTCGATCCGATTGCCGATAAAATGTTGGTTGCATGCGCTCTTTTTGCCGTTACCGTTCTTCTCTACGATGCCAACAACGACATTATGCCCGCGTTGCGCATAGCAGGCGTAGTTTGCGCCATGATTATCTTGTGCCGCGAACTTATGATCAGCGGATTCCGCATTGTGGCGAGCTCCAAAAATGTGGTCTTGGCGGCCGACAAATTGGGAAAGATCAAAACCGTATTGCAAATGTTTGCCTTGATTCTTTTACTGCCCGTTCCCGATTTTTATGCATACGCTACGCAACATGCTATGACGGTATGGGGCGACGGATTGCTCTATGCGGGACTGATTCTGCTGGCGCTTTCCACCATAATGACACTCGTATCCGGCATTCATTATCTTGTACAAAATCAGCAAGTGCTAAAGGATTGAAATGAAGACAAGCATTTTGAAAATCGGCAACGGGGAATGCATCTCCGACGGGTCGGAAATC
>CAMUPJ010000064.1 GCA_947090725.1 uncultured Clostridia bacterium | reverse complement strand
TATCCCAATCCGGAAAAACCGGAAGCGCTTCGTCTCGGTTTGGCTTTGGCGGAAAAGTGCGGTAGCGATATTCTGATCGCCACCGATCCCGACGCCGACCGCGTGGGTACGGCTGTGCGGCATAAAGGCGCGTACCGCCTTATGACCGGCAACGAGATCGGCGTATTGCTTACCGATTATCTGTTGCGTAGGCGCAAAGAGAACGGGACGCTTCCCGAAAATCCCGTGCTTGTCACTACGATTGTGTCCACCGATTTGGCGGCGCGCGTCGCCGAAGATTACGGCGTGACGTTTTACCGCGTGCTGACCGGCTTTAAGTATATCGGCGGCATTATAGGAATGTTGGAGGAGAAAGGAGAAGCCGACCGTTTCGTGTTCGGGTTTGAAGAAAGCTACGGGTATCTGTCGGGAAGTTACGTGCGGGATAAAGATGCCGTGGTGGCAAGTATGTTGATTGCCGAAATGACGGCGTTTTATCTTTCGCAGGGGAAAACGTTGGTAGACAGAATCGAAGAGATTTACGCCCGTTTCGGAACGTATGAGCATAAACTCAAGTCGTACGAGTATGCGGGTGCCGAAGGCAATGCCAAGATGGCGCAATTGCTTGCCGATCTTCGCAAGAAACTTCCTACTGTCTTGGGAGACAGCAAAATCGTCAAAACAGTGGATTACCTGACGCAGACGGAATACGATCTGCCTCGTTCCAATGTTTTGGCCTTTCTTGCCGAAAACGGCAGCAGTCTGATCGTCCGTCCGTCGGGCACCGAGCCGCTGATCAAATTGTATATCACCGCCGCTTCCACACCGGCGGAAAACGAACGGATATTCCGCAAAGTTTTCGGGCAAGTCGAACAGATATTCCGATAAAGAAGGCAAGCCGCAGCGTACGCTTTTTGTGCAATGTTGCGGCTTTTTCTTACGTTGCCGACCGTAAGAGTAAAAGGTAACCGCGTGCAGAGCGATGAAAATTTTTTGTAGGACGGTACTGCAACGATTGACTTTTTATAAGACCTATAGTAATATAGATAAGGTACCGGTTGCGCGTAAAGGGGCGTCTGTCGATGAACGCAGTCAAAATTCGACGGACGCACGTTTTATGTCTGCCGTTGCCTGTTTTGCAGAGAAGGAGAACCGTATGAAGTTCACGGCAAAAGAGGTGTTGCAGTACGTCGAAGAGAACGACGTCAAATTCGTTAAATTGGCTTTTTGCGATCTGTTCGGGCGACAAAAGAACGTCTCCGTCGTGTCGCAACAGCTACCGGAAATATTCGAACACGGGCATCTGTTCGATCCGTCGGCCGTGCGGGGCTTTGCCAACGTGGGCGATTTGCTTCTTTTTCCCGATCCTAAGACGCTTACGATATTACCGTGGCGGCCGCAGTCGGGCGAAGTCGTCAGTCTCCTGTCGTATGTCAAGCGTCCGGACGGCTCTTTTTTTGCCGGCGATTCTTTGCATTTGCTGGATACCGCCAAAGAAAAGCTGCACCGTGCCGGCCTGTATTGCGAAATCGGCACCGAGTGTGATTTTTATGTATTCAAGTTGGACAGCGAGGGGGATCCCACTGCCGTACCCGTCGACCGTGCGGGATATTTCGACAGCTCTCCCGACGATGCGTGCGAGAATCTTCGCAGGGATATCATACTGAATCTAGAAGACATGGGGATTGTGCCCACGTCCAGTCATCACGAAAGAGGGCCGGGACAGAACGAGATCGAATTCGTTCCTACCGAAGCGGCCAATGCGGCGCGTAACTTTCTGTATTTCAAATCGGCGGTACGCAATGTTAGCTATCTGAGCGGTTTGTACGCAACGTTTGCGCCCAAACCCATTCCCGACAAAGTAGGGAGCGGGTTGCGCATCACCCTTACATTGGGCGGCTGCAACGGAACGCGTGTGGTGTCTGCGGCAACGTTGGACGCCTTTACCGAAGGGGTATTGCAAAAGACCAATGAAATGGTGGCGTTTCTCAATTCCACCGTCGAGAGTTACGAACTGTTCGGCGAGTTCCGCGCTCCCGCATATGGTGCGGAACCCAACCGCCGCTCGTATATCAGCGTAGTACCGCTTTCCGACGGGCGCCGCCGTATCGAATTCAACGAGGCCGACTGTTTGATAAATCCCTATCTCGTCTTTGCGCTTTTGTTGGAAGCGGGCATGTACGGGATTGAAAAGAAATTGGTGCTTGAAGAAAACCGTCGCTTTGTTTCGTGCGACGGACTTCCGCATACGTTGGAGGAAGCGTTGCGCGTGGCCGAAAATTCCCAATGGCTTCGCGGGATTTTATCCGACGGCATTCTCGAAGCGTATATAGCCGTCAAGCGTGCCGCAATGCGGACGGGTGATTACGACGAAGCATGAATCGCACGCAGAGACAATCGAATCTGCTACTGCTTGTGATCCGTGACGGGTTTGTTGTCTTGCGGGGAGGTGTCGAATGAATGCGCTCATTGTGGCAAGCAGTCGTCCGATTTCTTCCGAGCTGAGTTTGGCGGCAAAGAGGGCGGGCGCCGATAATATCGCTTTGGCGTTTGATTCCACCGCCGCAAAGCGTGCCGTGAGCGATAGGGCGTTCGACTTGATTATTATCTACGGCGAAAGCTTTCCCGGAAAGAGCAGTGAATTGGCGCGCGTGTTTGCCGCGCGCGGCGAGGGCGGTGTGATTCTCATCGAGTCGGCGCAGTTCGGCGAGGATATCGCAGGTCGGCTGGAAGAGGAAGGGATTATTCTGCTGCACAAACCGGTAAGTCGGGTCACTCTCTTTCAGGCCATCAAAATGGTGTGCGCATCCAACAATCGGATCGCGCGGCTTGTCAAGGAGAAACAGGACCTTCTGAAAAAATTGGACGATCTTCGGTTGGTGACGCGCGCCAAGCTGATACTCATCCAGAACATGGGCTTTACCGAGGAACAGGCCCACCGTTATATAGAAAAACGCGCTATGGATTTGCGGAGAACCCGCGCCGAAGTAGCGATGGATATACTTAAAACCTACGAGGTATAAAACGACACTCTATGAGAAAAATCAAGGAAGAATGCGGAATTTTCGGAATCATCGGACCCGACCCGATGCCTATGGCAGGGTATACGGCCTCGGCATTGTTGGCGTTGCAGCACCGTGGGCAGGAGGGTGCGGGAATTGCTACGTTTTACAGCGACAACTCGCTGATCTGCCATAAGAATGTGGGACTCGTCAACGATATATTCGGTGAATTTTTGCGCCATGTACCGTCTACCAACGTGGCGGTGGGGCACGTACGGTATTCCACGACGGGAAATAACACCGTGGAAAATACCCAACCTATCGAAACGGTACATTCGCGTTTGACCTGCGCTTTGGCGCACAACGGAAATATCACCAATGCGGCGACGCTTCGCGATCAGATGGTGAACCGTGACGGCAAAGTGTTTTTTACGACCAACGACTCCGAGATTATCAATATGCTGCTCATCGAGCAAATGATCAAATGCCGCAATATCGAGAAGGCGCTTTTGAAAGTCATGGACATTCTCGAAGGGGCGTTTTCGTTGGTAATCGCTACGCCGGACAAGCTGGTGGCGGCGCGCGACAAGAGCGGCTTCCGCCCGCTGTGTATGGGCAAGTTGGGGGAGGCTACCGTCTTTGCCAGCGAGAGTTGCGCGTTTGACAGTATAGGCGCCACATTCGTTCGCGACATCGCCCCCGGCGAAGTAGTGAGTGTGGACAAAGCGGGGAACGAAATCGTTTTGCAACAAAAGACCGACGGCAGCTGTCGCGGTTTATGCGTGTTTGAAATGATTTACATAGCGCGCTCCGATTCGTTTATCGACGGACTGAGCGTATACGAGGCGCGTCTCGAGATGGGGCGGGCGCTTTATCGGCAGAATCCTACCGAGGCGGATATCGTGTGCGGCGTGCCGGACAGCGGTCTCGATGCGGCGCTCGGATACAGTCTTGCATCGGGCATTCCGTACGCGCCCGCTTTTGTGAAGAATCGTTACATGGGGCGCAGTTTCATCGAGCCGTCGCAATCGTCCCGCGAGCGCACGGTTAACATTAAGCTCAATCCGCTGCGCGCGCAGATCGAAGGCAAACGGATTGTGTTGATCGACGATTCCATCGTGCGCGGTACCACAAGCGCCCGCATGATTAAGCCGCTTCGGCAAATGGGCGCCAAAGAGATTCATCTTCGGATTTCCAGTCCGCCGTTTAAGCATCCGTGCTATTTCGGTACCGATATCGACAGCGAGGAAAATCTGATTGCCAATCACAAGACGGTGGAAGAAATCTGCAAAAGTATCGGCGCCGACAGCTTGGAGTACCTCGATATCGAAAACCTGCTTGCCATCGGCAAAGAAAAGGGGATTCGCTATTGCGACGGCTGTTTTACCGGTAAATATCCTATACCCGTATCGGGCAGCGGAAAACATAAATTCGACGACTGACAAGAGAGGAACCTATGAAAAGATATTTGATACTTTCCGACGGAACGGTATTCGAGGGCGAAGGCATCGGCGCCGAAGGCGAAACCATCGGCGAAGTGGTCTTTACGACTGCGATGGTAGGCTATATGGAGACGTTGACCGA
This sequence comes from uncultured Clostridia bacterium, assembly GCA_947090725.1. Taxonomy (GTDB): domain Bacteria; phylum Bacillota; class Clostridia; order Christensenellales; family Pumilibacteraceae; genus Pumilibacter. Next base: position 5,102 of record CAMUPJ010000064.1, on the reverse strand, counting down.
TCCGAGCTACTACGGCCAGATTGTGACGCAGACCTTTCCGCTCATCGGCAATTACGGCGCCATCGAAGCGGATGCGGAGAGTGAAAAGCCGGCATTGCGCGGTTACATCGTGCGGGAAGAATGTCCCGTGGGCAGTAACTTTCGCAAGGAGAGCGAGCTGGATGAATTTCTGTGCCGTCACGGTATCGTAGGCCTTTGCGGCATCGATACGCGCGCGCTCACCAAGAAGATTCGTTCCAAAGGCGTTATGAACGGCATTATTACGAGTCGCAAAACTTTGCCGCCCGAGAAACTCAAAGAAGTCAAAGCGTATCGGGTCGTCGAGGCGGTGCGCAATACCACCTGTAAGGAAGAACGCAGGATGGGCGAAGGAAGCAAGCGTGTCGTGCTGTGGGATTTCGGCGCCAAGCAAAACATCGAGCGGGAGCTTCTGAAACGGGATTGTACGGTCATTCGCGTGCCTTCGTATACTACCGCCGAGCGTATTATAGCGCTGAAACCCGACGGAATTATGCTGACCAACGGCGGCGGCGATCCGGCGGAAAACGTAAGTATCATCGAGCAGATTGCCGCACTTAATACGCATAAGATTCCCACATTCGGTATCTGTCTGGGGCATCAGTTGTTGGCGTTGAGTCAAGGGGCCTCCACAACCAAATTGAAATTCGGACATCGCGGCGCCAATCAACCGGTACGGGATACGGTGACGGGACGCACGTATATCACCAGCCAAAATCACGGATATGCCGTGGTGGCCGCCACTTTGCCCGAGAGCGCGCAGCTTCGGTATACCAATGCAAACGATAAGACGGCGGAAGGGGTGGATTATACCGATATGCCTGCATTTTCCGTACAATTTCACCCCGAAGCATGCGGCGGGCCGCTCGATACGAATTTTCTGTTTGACAGATTTTTCGAGCTGATGGAACGGAATTCCGGCAAATAGAACAATGCGCTCGGCGCGCAGTGATTGCGACGGCAAAACAACGGAGAGGAAATATGCCTAAGAATAAAGAGATAAAAAAAGTTTTGGTGATAGGATCGGGACCGATAACCATAGGACAGGCGGCGGAGTTCGATTATGCGGGTACGCAAGCTTGCCGTACGCTCAAAGCGGAAAAAATCGAAGTGGTGCTGGTCAACAGCAATCCCGCCACCATCATGACCGATAAAGCCATGGCCGATTCGATTTATATCGAGCCGCTGAATCTTGTCACGCTCAAGCGTATCATCGATCTTGAGAAGCCGGACAGCATCTTGCCCGGTTTGGGCGGGCAGACGGGCCTTACGCTTTCCATGCAGTTGGCGAAGTCGGGCTTTTTGGAGAGCCGCGGCGTCAGATTGCTCGGCATGAAAGTGGATACCATCGACCGTGCCGAAGACCGCCAGATGTTCAAAGACACCATGCTGGAAATCGGGCAGCCGGTTGTGCCGAGCACCGTGGTGACCGACGTGGAGGCGGCGGTGGCGTTTGCCGACGAAACCGGGTATCCCATCATTATTCGTCCCGCATTTACTTTAGGCGGTGCGGGCGGCGGTATCGCCGAAAACGAAGCGGAACTTCGCGACATTACCAAGGGCGGCATAGAGTTGAGCCCTATAGGGCAAGTCCTCGTAGAGAAGAGTATCTACGGTTGGAAAGAAGTGGAATTCGAGGTTATGCGCGACGCGGCGGGCAACGCAATTGCGGTGTGTAGCATGGAAAACCTCGACCCCGTGGGTATTCATACCGGCGACAGTATCGTCGTGGCGCCCACCGTTACGCTTGCCGATAAAGAATTCCAAATGCTCCGCAGGGCGGCGCTCGATATCATTTCGGCGCTGGACGTAGTGGGCGGATGCAACTGCCAGTTCGCACTCAATCCCAACAGTTTCGAGTATGCCGTCATCGAAGTCAACCCGCGTGTCAGCCGTTCGTCGGCATTGGCAAGCAAAGCGACCGGCTACCCGATTGCAAAAGTGTCTACACTGCTCGCTCTCGGTTACACGCTGGACGAGATTCCCAACGCCGTCACCAAAAAGACTTGCGCCTGTTTCGAGCCGACCCTCGATTACGTGGTCGTCAAACTTCCCAAATGGCCGTTTGACAAATTCGTATATGCCAAACGCTCTCTCGGCACGCAGATGAAAGCGACGGGAGAAGTGATGGCCATTGCGCCGTATTTCGAAGCCGCCCTCTTAAAAGCGGTGCGCGGCGCCGAAAATCAGCTGACACTCAAATCCAACCGTTTCGACGAATGGAGCGATCGGGAGGTTTTCGACGGACTCATGCCGGCCTCCGATTTCCGCCTGTTTCTTTTGTATGAGGCAATGTATCGCGGATTTACCGTAGAGCAGATTGCCGAAAAGACGAAGATCGACCGTTGGTTCCTTGATAAAATCGAGAACCTGGTGCGGTTCGAAAAATCGATTGCCGGACACGAGTTGAACGCAAGCGAGTATTTGCAAGGCAAAAAACTCGGCTATCCCGATAAGGCGTTGGAGGATATTACGGGGTGTTCGCTTCGTAAACACATGCGCGCCGTATATAAGATGGTGGATACGTGCGGCGCCGAATTCAAGGCCGAAACGCCGTATTTCTATTCTACGTACGATAACGAAAACGAAGCGGCCGCTTTTTTGGCCGAACGCAAGTCGAATAAGCGCAGAGTCATTGTATTCGGTTCGGGGCCTATCCGTATCGGACAAGGTATCGAATTCGATTATGCGTCGGTACATTGCGTATGGGCGCTTAAGGAAGCGGGATACGAGGTGGCGATTGTCAACAACAATCCCGAGACGGTTTCCACCGACTTCGATACAGCCGATCGGCTGTACTTCGAGCCGCTCACGCCCGAAGACGTGGACAACGTGATCGCGACGGAAAAACCGTATGGCGTCGTGGTGGCATTCGGCGGGCAGACGGCTATCAAACTTACGAAGCACTTGTCGGATAACGGGGTTCGCATTTTGGGGACTTCGGCCGACAGCATCGACCGCGCCGAGGACCGCGAACGGTTCGATGCACTGTTGGAAGAGTTGAGGATTGCCCGTCCCAAGGGGTTGACGGTCAAGACTACGGAAGAAGCGCTCAAAGCGGGTGCGGCGCTGGGCTATCCCGTACTTATGCGCCCCAGCTATGTGCTTGGCGGCCAAAATATGATCATCGCATTCTCCGAATCGGATATCCGCGAATATATGCATATCATCTTAGAGCAGAATGCCGACAATAATATTTTGATTGACAAATATATTATGGGTACCGAAATCGAAGTGGACGCGATATGCGACGGGGAAGACATTCTGATTCCCGGCATTATGGAGCATATCGAGCGTGCGGGCGTGCATAGCGGCGACAGTATTGCCGTGTATCCGGCGCCCAACGTGACCGACGCCATGCGCGAGAAACTGGTGGAGTACACCGCAGCGCTTGCGCGCGCCCTCGGCACCAAAGGTCTTGTAAATATTCAGTACATTATTTGCGACAATCAGATTTACGTGATCGAAGTGAATCCTCGTTCGTCGCGCACTATCCCGTATATTTCCAAGGTAACGGGCGTGCCGATGATTCAGTTGGCTACCTTGTGCATGTTGGGCAAAAAATTGAGCAAGCTCGGATACGGTACGGGATTATATAAACCGGCGCCGTATGTGGCGGTGAAAGTGCCGATCTTCAGTTTTGAAAAACTCGCCGATCTCGATACGCATCTCGGTCCCGAAATGAAATCGACGGGAGAGGTGTTGGGAATCGGTAAGACGTTGGACGAAGCACTCTACAAGGGGTTGTTGGCGGCCGGCTACAAAATGCAGAAATCGGGCGGAATTCTCATTTCGGTACGAGATGCGGATAAGCCGGAAATTGCCGACGTGGCCAAAACGTACAGCGAACTCGGATACGAAATATATGCTACGGACGGCACGGCGCAGATTATCCGCAAGAGCGGATTCCCCGTGCATGTGGTCAAGAAGATCAACGAATGTGCCGACGACAATACCATGACGCTGTTGTCCGGCGGTAAAATCGATCTGTTCATTTCCACGTCTACAAAAGGGCGTATTCCCACCGAGGACGACGTGCGGCTCCGCCGCAGAGCGGTGGCGCTTTCCATTCCTTGCCTGACCAGTATCGATACCGCGCAGGCGTTGGCGTATTCGCTCAAATCGCGCTATTCCGCTTACAATACCGAACTTGTCAATATAAACGATATGCGTACCGAGCGGCAAAAGCTGAATTTCATCAAGATGGAAGGTTGCGGAAACGACTATATCTATATCGACTGTCTGACCCGTCCCATTGCCAATATGGAATCGGTGGCCGTCAACCTCAGCGACCGTCATTTCGGCGTGGGAGGCGACGGAGCGGTGTTTGTGTATCCGAGCGACGTGGCCGATGCCAAAATGCGCATGTTCAATTCCGACGGCACCGAAGGCATGATGTGCGGTAATGCGATCCGGTGCGTTGCGAAGTATCTTTACGATTACGGAAAAATCGGCGACAAGCGCGAGATCACGATCGAGACGAAGAGCGGCATCAAAAAGCTTTGGTTGTTCGTGCGGGCAGGCGCGGTCAATTCGGCGAAAGTGGATATGGGTGCGCCGAGGTTTGCGCCCGCGCAGATTCCCGTACGGTTGGAAGGAACGGAAGTTGTGGGGCACAAAGTGCAAGTCGGCGGCAAAGAGCAGGAAATTACCTGTGTGTCGATGGGAAACCCGCACTGCGTGATATTTGTAGAAAACGTGGCGCAAATCGACGTGCAAGCCGTAGGGCGTGCCATCGAGTGCGATCCGATGTTTCCCGAGCGCGTCAACGTGGAGTTCGTGCAAGTGATCGATCGCACCCATTTGAAGATGCGCGTGTGGGAACGGGGTACCGGCGAAACGTACGCGTGCGGTACAGGCGCCTGTGCCGCCGTGGTTGCGGCGGTCAAGCGCGGTTATTGCGATAGGGAAACCGAAGTGACCATGCGGTTGCCCGGGGGCGAGCTTACCATAGAATACACGGGCGAGACGGTATATATGACAGGCGAAGCGCGTGAGATTTTCAATGGAGTGGTGCGTTTATGACGACGAAATACGTATTTGTGACCGGCGGCGTGGTCTCCGGTTTGGGAAAAGGCATTACG
>CAMUPJ010000063.1 GCA_947090725.1 uncultured Clostridia bacterium | reverse complement strand
TGGTGGGCCTTCAGGGACTTGAACCCCGGACAAGCCGGTTATGAGCCGGCTGCTCTAACCAACTGAGCTAAAGGCCCTCGAAAGCTCCGTTTTGCGCCGCACGCGGATAGTAAACTATCCACCTTGCGAAAACTGACTTGATAAGTTTACTACAAACGCACCGTTCTGTCAAGAAAAATCGACTGTGTTTGCAAAAAAAATCGCAAAATCTTTTTCGACGAAATCGCCGCTCTTCTGCCCCGAATCGCCAAAATCTTTCCCTGCGGCTCTGCTACAATACCGATAGGCAAAAAAGGGGCGTTCGTCCATGAAAATCGATTCGGAACTGAAAAACAATACGTTAACCGTTACGCTCAGCGGCGAACTTGATGAAAGTTGCGCCCTTTTTGTGCGCGCCCAACTCGACGCGCTTTTCGATACGCGCGGCCTGCACAAAGTCGTGATGGACATGGCGGGCGTATCGTTTATGGACTCGACGGGCATCGGTATGCTGATCGGCAGATACAAGGTACTCAAAGCCAAAGGCATTCCCCTGCTGCTTTCCTCCCCCTCTTCGGTGGTAGACAAAGTATTGTCGTTGTCCGGCATCTATGAAATCATGCCCAAAATCAATCGTTAGGAGCCACCGGTCATGGAGAACTATATGACGCTCAGAATCAAAGCCATCAGCGAAAACGAGTCGTTCGCACGCAGTGCGGTCGCCGCCTTTTGCGTTCCTCTCAACCCCACGGTAGACGAACTGAGCGATATCAAAACCGCCGTATCCGAAGCGGTAACCAACAGTATTGTCCACGGCTACGTAGGGCAAGAAGACGGCGAAGTGGAAATCGGCGTACAACGGCAAGGCACCCGTATACATATCGAGGTGAAAGACGCGGGCGTAGGGATAGAAGACATCGATCTGGCCCGTAAGCCTTTCTTTACCACCAAACCGAACGAGGAACGTTCGGGAATGGGGTTTACGGTCATGGAATCGTTTATGGACGCACTGGAAGTGGAGCCCAACTCGCCCCGCGGCCTGATCGTGCGCATGACGAAAACACTCGGCCCCTCGAAAAAAGCAACGGAGTGACGAGGATTTGTCGGAACAAAACGAAACAATGGAGCGTATACGGCGGGCGCAAGCGGGTTGCGACGAAGCAAAAACCGAGCTGATCGAAAACAACTCGCCGCTCATCAAAAGCGTGATCCGCAGGTACCGTAACAAGGGCGTAGACTACGAAGATCTGTACCAACTCGGCTGTATCGGCTTTCTCAAAGCCATACGGAATTTTTCCGAAGAGTTCGGAGTCAAGTTTTCCACCTATGCCGTCCCCATGATCGCCGGCGAAGTCAAACGCTTTCTGCGTGACGACGGCTATATCAAAGTGTCCCGTTCCGTCAAATCGTTGGCCTCGAAGATCTCCTACTTCGTAGAAGCGTACCGTCGCGAACACGACGACAGTCCCGATATGGAAACCGTCGCCAAAGAATTCGGCATCGAACCGCAAGAAGCGGTATTCGTGCTCGACTCGGCCAAATTCCCTGTCTCGCTCTACGACAAAGCGGACGACGAGCACAGCCAATCGCTCATGGAAAAAATCGCCGACAAGGAGACGGTGGAAGACAGCCTGGACAAAATCATTCTCAAAGACGCGATTGCCGACCTGGACGAGCGGGAGAAAAAAATCATCATTTTGCGCTACTACCGCGACAAAACGCAAAGCGAAGTGGCGCGGGTATTGGGCGTTTCGCAGGTGCAGATTTCGCGCCTGGAAAGCAAGATCCTCGACAAAATAAAGCGGGCGATTTCCTGAATCGGAATCGTCCGCTCTTTTTGTACCTACGGTTTACTGTTGCAGTGCCGTCCCGCTATAGGAAAGATTTCCGTCGAGACACCGGACGGTCAGCGAATGCCCGTCGCCATTCCAACCGACAACGTCCTGCACGATATTCCGCCAACTGCGTTTTTCGTCGTCGAACCGAATTTCCGCAAGCGCCGCACAACCGTCAAACGCATATCCCCCCAACGACGTCAGTCCGTACGGAATAAACAACGTCTCGAGCGCCGTACAACCGCGAAACGCCGCGTTGCCGATATTTTCCAACCCGATAGGCAACATTACCGACGCAAGCGTCGTACAGCCCGCAAACACATTCGATCCCATTTGTTTGAGTTGTTGCGGCAATGTGATTTCCCGTAGCGCCGTACAACCCGAAAACGTACTTTCTTTCAGGGCGGACAGCGCGATTCCTTCGGCAAACGCCACCGACGCAAGCGCCGTGCATCCCTCGAATACGCGCGCCCCGATCTCCGTTACCGAGGCGGGTAAAGCAACGGACGCAAGCGCCGTACAACCCGAAAACGCATAATTGCCGATCTCCTTCACCCCGCTCGGAAGCACCGCCGTCGTCAGTTCCTCGCAATCCAAATAGGCATAATGGCCGATCCGTTCCACCGAACCGGGAAGCGAAACCGCCGTAAGACCCGTTCGGGCAAACGCCAGACTTTCCACTTCTTCCAAAGCGGAATTCCCCTGCAAATCCGTGGCAAACGTCAGGCTTTCCAAAGCGGCACATCCATCGAATGCTTCCGCCATAATACATTTGAGTCTTGCGGGAAAGGTCACCGAAGTCAGAGTATTGCATTCCGCTATCGCGCGGTATCCGATACGTTCCACAGGATAGGTCGTACCGTCTTTTCCGTCACGCACGGCAGACGGTATGACGATCTGTACGCCGTCGAATCCTTCCGCCACTCCCGATACCGTCGCTATCGACTTGGCCGCATCGAATGCAAACGTGAGGGGCAACGTCGCTTCCTCGTGATACACGCACTTCGTGTTCCCCGTCTCCGCATCGTAATAATAGGTATGCTCTCCGCCCTTATCCCCTTTTGCACCGCACGCCCCCAACGTCACCGCTGCGCAAAGGCAGAAGATGCAGGCGAGCACACCCGAAAAATATTTTTTCAACACAACCTCCTCAACGTTCGCATCTGCGATTCTTTGCCCGCAATGCAAGCAAACCCGCTATACCGAAGAACAACAGCGAAGCGATCGCCGAAGAACCCGTCAGCGTGCCGCCGCATTTCGCCTTTTTGGCGGGCGGTGTCGCGGTATCTCCCGTCTCACCGTCTTGCGAGGATTTCTCCGTCACCGTCACGTTTACACTGCCTACGGCAACGGTATCGCCCGAGGTCGCCGTTGCACGAATGGTCGTAGTGCCGTTTCCTACCGCCGTCACGACGCCCGTCGTTTCGTCTACCGTCGCCACCGACGGATTGGTGGACGACCATTTGACCGTTGCCGCCTCGCCCACCGAAGTGCCGCCGCGCAACACGTATGTTGCCGTCGTCGTCTCTCCCACCGTCAAGGCGACCGATCCGATTTCCACCGTTACGCCCGTTACGTCGTTCGCTCCGGCCACAAGTACCACGCAAGCGCTTTGCGCATCGCTGTGCAAAGACTGCGCCGTAATCACGGCCTCGCCGACTTTATGTCCCGTCACCCTACCGCTTTGATCGACGGTGGCCACCGACGGATCGCTCGAAGCCCATTGCACGCCGTCCAGTCCCTGCTCGCGGATTTCCGCGCCGCCCGTAACGGTAGCCGTAAGCGTAGCCGTACCGTCTATATCGATCACCGCTTCCTCTTTGTCAAGCGACACGCCCGTCACCGCATACGCATCGATGCTCCACAACTGCGTATCGCCGTTGTACACGAACTTCTGATCGCGCGCCAGCATCTTATATTTGCACCCCACAGAACCCACATAGCGCGCCGACGCTATGGTCTGATCGGGGCATTCCACCAAACGCAATCCCTTTTCCAACACCAAAACGTCCCCGTCTTTGTACGGAATCGCCAAACGCGTATCTTTGTGGAACAATCGGATCAGGATATTGTTGCTGGCATGGATATGTACGTTCAATACATAATTGTTCTCGTCGAGAAGCGCCGCGTACCCTTTCCCGTTGATTTTGATTTTATAGATAAACTCGCCGATATCCGCGCGGCGGGATTCCAGGTTATTCCAATCGACGGTAGCCCCCGCATTGTATTGCACACAGGCAACTTTGGCGCTGTCCATCGGATTGACCGCATCCGGTTCGAAAGTAAAATAATCGGCCGTATCCGCCACTTCTACCTGCAAACGAACGGTGTAGCCGTTATAAAAGTCGTACGACGCGTCTCCCTCTTCCCCGGGATGCGTGTCTTTGATCGTATAGGTGCACACCGCCGTACCCACGCCGCGGGGAACTACGCGCAACTGCCCGCCCACGACGTTGAAGCCGCTTTCGATGACGGCCACGTTTTCGTCGGTAGATACCGCATCTCCGCCCCAAATGACGGCATTGTCGCTCCCCGCTTTCACGGTAAACTCGTACCCGCCGTGGCCGGCCGTATAGTACAAGCTCAGCTTCAGCGTATAATCGAAGTCGTCGCCCGTCCCGGCAACCGCCAGCGTGTAACCGTCGGTTTCAAACGTACCGCCCACGTCGTCGGTCGTCAGCCGCTTCCCTTCGTCTGCGGAAGCGGAAACCGAACACATGCCCGTAAGCGCCCATGCCGCTACCCCCAACATCACACACACCAACAGTGCCAGAACTCCTTTGCACGCGTTCGTCCCTTTATGCATCCGTTTATCCTCCTATATACTTTTTTAAGTCACCAAGCCGCGACACCGTTATCCCGCAGATAAGGATTGGCGGCGCCGCTTGCATGTAAGTCCGCAAATAGCGCACGGTTTTGCGCCACGTCGCCCACCGTCAGATAGTAATCATACGAAAACGCCGTGCCGCTGTACAGCGAAAACGTGCTGAGCGGCGCCGCATATGTGGTAGCGCCCGCAAGATACGCATTGTTCCCGAGAACGGAATGCTTGACGGTATACGCATTGCGCCCCGCCAGCACCGACGTTACGTCGGGCACGTACAATCCGATGCCCCAGTTATCCTCGTTCACCCAAGAAATCCAACTTTCGTCGCATCTGAGCTTGTTCTCGGCCGGATTTCCCGCCCAGAAGCCCAGCGAAGAAGCCGTTGTGAGCTCGCCGTCGGTGTACGGCGCGCCGCCTTGATAATAGACCGCCGTACCGAGGGGAGCAATGCCGTAGAAAGCCGGAAGTTCCTGATGCCGCACATTATTATGGTTGTAGCCGGAGAAATCGGTAAAACGGTTTTGAATCCGCACATACTCGATGCCGCTTTCCGACTTTTCGATGGAATAGAAATTCTCCATATAGGCGTTCGTGACGGAAAATCCCTTCGCCCAGTCGAGCGGCCGCGTCTTCACGTAGATTCCCGTTTCGGCCACCTGTAAATCCACAATCTGACTGCATCCATTGGCGTAACTGCCGCCCTGCACGGGATTGTACGGCCAGTCGTTGCCGCCGTAGATCGCTCCTTCGTAGCCGTCCGCGCCCGAACGCACCCCGTAGTACGACTGTTGCACAAGCCGTCCGTTATCGGCAGTATTGATGAGATTGACGTCCTTCTCTACCGCCACACGCACGAAGTCCGCTTTTTGCTCCCCTTGCGTCCCCACGTAGAGATTTTCCCCCACCACGCTGGCCTTGGCCGCCGTCGAGGAAAGGAAGTTGATCGCGCCGCCCGATTGTACGGAACATCCGACTTTGAGTTGCTCTCCCGTCAAATACACCTGAAAAGGTTTCTCGTCCAGTTGCTTGCGGACGTCCACTTTGGAAAAATCAAAGGGATGCTCGGCAAGCGAAACGTCCGAAACCGTCACCGTACCCGCGTCGCTAACGGCCGTAAAAGTCACGCGTACTAGCGAAGTGGCATTGTATCGGTTGTAAAAATCGAGAATCTGCCGAAGCGACTGCCCCGTTCCGGCCAGCGTCCAGAATTCTTCGGTGCGCTCGTGCGCGGCGCCGCTCTTTACCGTATCGATATATACGATTTCACCCCGCACGGCCACGTCGGTATCCAATTCGATTGCGAGGTAATTCTCTTGCGCAAGCGCATGGTTGAGCGGTAGCGTAAACGATTGCGTAGGGCTGACCGCACCGCTTCCGCCGGCATGAATCGAGACGAATTCCGCCTCCGCAGACGGCGTACTTCCGATTTCCGTATCCGGATTATCGCCGCCCTCCACGCCGCCGATCGGCGGATTAGGATTATCGTCCGGTTTCGCTCCGTCGGGTACGCGCGCACCCTCACAGGCGGCAAAGCAACAGAATGCCAACAGTACGCTTAGAACAAGCGTGATGATTTTTTTGCTTATCTTCATATCTCCTCCTTTATCCTTTCAGTCCGGTCACCGACACGCCCTCGATTAAATACTTTTGAAAAAACACAAACAGCAACAGGCAAGGTACCGTCATCACGGCGCCCGCCGCCATCGCCGCATTGGGATATGCGTTGCTGGCAGGGCCGTAATCATGAAAAAGTCCGAGCGCCAGAGTAACGTACTTGGAATTTGCGTCAAGGTACGTCATCGGGCCGGCAAAGTTGTTCCAATTGCCCACAAACGACTGATACCCCACGTACAGCAAAACCGGCACGCAAAGCGGCAGGCAAAATTGCCAATAGATGCGGAATACCCCCGCTCCGTCGATTTTGGCCGCCGAAACGATATCGTCGGGAATGCCGCGGAAAAATTGCCGCATCAGAAAGATATTCATTGCGCCGCCGCCGAACAATGACGGAACCCACAACGGAAACAACGTATTGATCCAGTGCAAGCGGGAAAATATCGCGTACAGCGGAATGAGCGTCACCACACTCGGCAACATGAGCGTAGAGAGCACAATGGAAAAAGTCACGTCGCGACCGTGAAACTTGCATTTGGCAAAGCCGTATGCGCACAGCGAAGAAACCAACGGAATCCCCACGGCGCATAGAACCGATACGAGAAGCGAATTGCAAAAGTACCGCATATAGTCGGTGCCGGGCGTAAGAAAGTAATTTCCTATCTCGACGGTACCCGTAGGCGAAAACAGTACGCGTTGCACCACGTCGGCGTCGGACAGAAAACTCATGCAGATCATCACAAAGAACGGAAACAGAAAGAAACAAGCCAGCGCCAGCGCCGCCGCATAAAATCCGATACGTTTACAAACAGTGCGGGAAATTTCTCCCGTCGGTTTCTTTTTGGGACGCGCGCAAAGCGCGGGGACTGCGGAAGGGATCGACGCTTTCATTTTTCAGCCCTCCTCCGAGTAGTAAACCCATTTGCTCGTCTTCATCACGACAACGCTCAGAATCGCCGTAATAAAAAAGAGGATAAAGCTGAGCGCGCAAGAATATCCGAACCGCGTGGAACGCTGTCCGTATATGTAGAGTACGTAGAACAAAAGCGAATTTTCTTTTCCGCCGTCGCCCACCAGCGCCGCCACCAAATCGTACATCTGCAAAGTACCGATAATCCCCATCATCAAATGGTACAGAATCATGGGCGTACACATCGGTACGGTAATCATAAACAGTTGGCGCACACTGCCCGCCCCGTCGAGCTTCGCGCTCTCGTAAAGCGACTTGGGAACGTTTTTGAGCTGTGCCAACCACAGAATCATGCCGCCGCCCAACTGAAACAAATTGATAAAGATAAACGACGCCATGCTGGTTTTCGCCGCATGGAACCACTGCCAATTCCCCAATCCTATCTTGCCGAGCAACGAATTGAGCACGCCGTAGTACGGATTGGTGATCTGACTCCACAGCAGACCGCTGCACACCGCGGGGATCAGACACGGCAAATAGAACAGCGCCCGTATGACTCTGATACCGCGCACTTCGCGGTTGAGAAGAACCGCCAATAAAAAACCGAGTACAAGCTGTAAAGGCACATTGATGACGGTATACAAAAACGTCACCTTCAGCGCCTGCCAAAACTGCGACGAGAAATAGTATTCGGTAAAATTCCGCGTGTAATTTCCCAATCCCACAAACGTTCCCCAGTCGCTCCAGGAAAACGCCTTGAGTTCCGTTTCGAAAAAGCTGGAAATGAAAGCGTACAGCACCGGAACGGCAGTGAATATCAGAATACCGAGGACAACCGGCATTACGCACAGCCAACCCTTGATTTCCTCTTTCCATTTGATTTTCCGCCGAAAAAGCGGAAGCGCCGATTCCCGCATGATATACCGACCCTTTAGCCGAGCGCCGAAAAACTCGACTCGAATTTGCGTACCGCGTCTTCATAGGAAACGCTACCCGCATTTTTCCAAAAATCCTGTGCGAATTTAATCAACAGGTCCTGCGTCGTTGCTTTTGGCAACACATTCTGATAATTCAGCCCCATATCATAGGTGTGATCGTCTACAAACGCATGATAATTGATCATATCCTTGCCGTATTTGGTCCATTCTCCGTCGTTGCGCATGGAACGGATAGCGGGACACACCACGCCCACTTCCGCTACCGTATCGTAGCCGTCGCGCGACATGCACCATTTGAGAAATTCCCAAGCCCAGTTCCGTTTGGCTTCGTCGGTACAAGTCGTGCTGATCGCATAGCCGCTGCACCCCACGCCGGTATATCCCTCGCCTTGGCCGGAGAAATCGGGGAAAGCCACCGTTCCCAACTGCCAGCCGTTCAGCTTTGCCGACTCCAGCACCGTACCCAATCGCGCATAGGTGCTGACAAACATACCCGACGATACCTCTTTTGCGCCCAATCTGTAGCGACCGAAGTTGCTTCCGTCGATTTCGCTGACGACACTCGAATTGTAAAAGTTTTTGTACCATTCGTATGCCGCGCGCGTCGCTTCGGAATCGATCGCGCACACGCCGTCTTCGTCGAGATACGAAGCGCCGTAGTTCCGCATGAGCGTGGAGTGCATCGGCGCCCAGTCCGGCCAAGAAATCGCTTTGGCGCATTTCACGCCGTTTTTCTCCGTCATAAGTTGCTCGCAAGTAGCAAGGAATTGCTTCATCGTCCAACCGTCTTGCGGCAACGCGATATCCATTTGCTCGAATACCGTTTTGTTGTAAAACACCGTCAGTCGGTTATAATCGCGCGGCACAAACCACTTGGCCGTATCGTCGGCGTGCGATTTGGTCGTCTCCACCACCGCTTCGTACATCGTGGCGAAAAACGCTTCGCTACCCGCAAATTTCGTCTCGTCGGACAAGTCATAGAAATAGTTTCCCTGCGAATACAGCGCATGTTGATCGCCCGCCGTCCAAAGGATGTCCGGCATATCCCCGCTCGTCTTATAGGCAGGCAACGCTTCCATGGTGGTATATTCTTTTTTCAGCTCGATATTCACGTTTTTATGTAACCGCTGAAACGCATTGATCCACGTGGCCATCAGATTCTTTTCGCTTTGGTCGGACAACGTACCCACCGTAAGCTGAATTTCCGCGTTTTCGTTGGTTTCCACTTCTACGGCGTTATCCTTTTTGCTTGTGTTTTGCACGTTGCAACCCAATGAAAAAGCCGCGATCGCCGCCAATATCACCGCAACCAAAACGTTCACCATTTTCTTCATTTCGCCATTTGCTCCTTTCCCGTCGATATCGCGCAGGTTCCGCGAACGCGCGTTGCCGATACGGCGCTTTTCACCGTATGCCCGACGACTTCATCGTTATGATTATACCACCGATCGTACCGTCTGTCAAGAGGGGAATTTTACGGATTTTTCCAAAGAACAAAACTTATTCGCTTTCAATTCGCCGATCACTCCTTAATATTTAATCTTATCATATTAAAAAGCACCCGTACCGGGTGCTTTTTCTGTGGAGCGGAAGACGGGACATGGATTGCATGGGCAATCCATCGGCTTCGCGGCACAGCCGCTCGCCCGTGTGCGGCGGGCAATTCACCGGATTGCCCGCTCTTTCGCACACGCCCCCTCGGTGTTCGAGTCCCGTCTTCCACAGAAAAAAGCACCCGT